>NZ_JBHMIR010000007.1:0-278892 GCF_048060285.1 Micromonospora sp. LOL_025
CCCGACCACTACGCCCAGTGGGAGCAGCAGGCCGCCGACCTCGTCACCGAGCACTGGAACAACTGACAGCGACACCAGCCGACCGACAACAGCGCACACAGACCTTCCACCACAAGGGGGATCGCCGGCCGGCACCGTTGACTCGGTGCCGGCCGGCGGCACATCCACCGTCTTTCCGCGAAGGGCTTGACTTCAAGTTCGGATGAGGTTCGAGGATGTCAGTCGCGGTCCACGGCCTCTGAAAAGTCCGACACGGGAGCACGCATGAGCCCTGACAGCAGCTTCTACTCGATCATCGACTACACCGTCGACGGACCCGACACCCAGCGGGAACTGGTGGCCGCCTTCGCGGACGTCCAGGAGCGGTGGGTCCGCTTCTATCCCGGCTACCGGTCGGCCCGGTTCCACGTCAGCACTGACGGAACCCGCGTCTACAACATCGTGCGCTGGGCGAGCAGGGCGGACTACGACAACTTCGTGGCGACCTCCGACGCCGAGGGCCGGGCGGCAGCCATCGCCGAGGCGCTGGACGGCCTGTCCGGCAAGGCTGAACCCCGGATGAGCGGCATCCCCACCTACACGGTCGTCCGCGAGATCGGGCCCGGCCCGCAGAAGACCGACGCCTGACCTCCCCGCGTCGACGGCCCACCGACCGGTCGCGGCGCCGCGGGAACCGGATCCGACTCGCCCGAGCCGGCAGCGACCGCAGGTCGTGCCGCACGCGGAGGAACTCATGAAGATCGAGATGTACGCGGACGTGCTGTGCCCCTGGTGCTACATCGGCAAGAGACGCCTCGCCGCCGCCCTGACCGGCGTCCCGGACCGTCACCGGATACAGGTCGTCTGGCGCAGCTACGAGCTCGCCCCGCACGAGGGCAGGACCCCAGGCCGGACGGCGGCCGAGGCCATGGCGGACTGGTGGGCGGACGCGGCGCCCGCCAGGATCGCCCGCATCCGCACCCTCGGCGCGGCCGAGGGCCTGGAACTCAACCTGCACCTCGCGCGACCGGTGAACACGTTCGACGCCCACCGACTGGTTCACCTGGCCGCCGACCGCGGCCTCGCCGACGAGACGATGGAACGGCTGCTGCGCGCCTACCACACCGAGGGACTCGACATCGCCGCCCCGGACACCCTGCGACGGTTGGGCGTCGACGCCGGGCTGGACGTCGCCGACGTCCGCACCCTGCTGGCCGGTGACGCCTACGCGGACCGCGTGCGGGCCGACGAGCGCCGTGCCGTGGAGCGCGGGGTCACCGGCGTCCCCTCGCTGGTGATCGACGGTCGGCCTCCCGTCTCCGGAGTCCAGGCCCCCGATCGGCTCCGCCGCCTGCTCGGCGGCCGTCCGGCCGTACCCGCCGAGTAGCACCGGGGCAGGGACGGCGCGGAACGGTCAGGGCAGGAGCGGCGCGGAGCAGGCGGCGACGGCGGCGGGCAGCGTGGCCAGCCGGGTCGCCGGCGCGCCGAGCGGCTCGATCCAGCCCGGGCCGGCGCCGTACGCCCGGATCGCCGGGAAGTCGCGGGCGAAGCGCACCAGGCGGTACGCGCGCCCGGTGACCGGCGTCTGCGCCCAGACCACGACGATGCGCGGACGGACGCGACGGGCGGCACTGGCCAACGCCGTCCAGGGCAGCGCCGGCCCCAGCAGCAGGCTGCCCCGGGACCGCTCGCGCAGCGCGGCGGCCAGCGCGTGCAGGCCGAGGCAGTGCGTCTCCTGTTCGGCGCCGGCCAGCAGCACGCCGCCGGTGGGCAGCGGACGGCCCGGTACGCGCCGGAACACGTCCAGCCCGACGCGGAGGCCCTCGGCGAGGGCGTGCTCGACCGCGACCTCGATGGCGGTGTGCCCGGACAGCGCGGCCAGCATCGGCACGCAGACCTGTTCCCACAGCGCCGCCGCGCCCCACTCGTCGGCCACCTCGACGACGAGCGCGGCGACCCGGTTGGCGTCGAGGTCCTCGGCGGCCAGCGAGAACTGCTTGCGCGCGGTCTCGACGGCCCCGACCGGCATGGGATCTGTCAGCACCAGACGTACCCCCGGGGTAGACGTTCACTACCCGGGGGTTCGTCGGGAGAGGCGCGCATGGATGCGCCCGGGGGCGACTACCGCCGGCGGGACGCCGCCCAGCGCGTCGCCAGGGCCGCGGCGCTGCCCCAGATGCCGCGCCGGAACACCAGCACGACGAGGACGAAGATCCCGCCGGTGACCAGGCCGATCGCCTCGAACCCGGAGAACGACAGCCAGTCCTCCAGGCGGACCAGGATGCCCGCGCCGAGCACCCCGCCCCAGAGCGTGCCGATGCCGCCGAGCACCACCACGATGACCGCCTTGCCGGAGGTGGTCCAGTGCAGCACGTCGAGGGAGACGAAGCGGTGGCCGACGGCGAACAACCCGCCGCCGAGCCCGGCGATGAAGCCCGACAGCACGAACGCGGTCAGCTTGTAGCGGTGCACCGGGTAGCCGAGCGCGCGGGCGCGGGCCGGGTTGTCGCGGATGCCGACGAGCACCCGTCCGAAGGGCGAGTGCACGATCCGCCAGGCGGCGGCCAGCCCGAGCAGCACGATCGGCAGGATCGCGTAGTAGAAGTAGTAGTCGTCGGTCAGGTCCAGCCCGAACAGCTCGCGGGGCACCCCCTGCAGGCCGTTCTCGCCGCGGGTGACCGAGCGCCACTCGTTGGCGACGTAGTAGACCATCTGCGCGAACGCCAGGGTGACCATGGCGAAGTAGATGCCCGTCCGCTTCACCGCCAGGTAGCCGATCGGCACCGCGAGCACGGCCGCCGCGAGCGCCCCGGCCAGCACCGCCGCCGGGAACGGCAGGCCGAGGTGGATGGCCGTCAACCCGGTGACGTACGCGGAGGCGCCCCAGAACGCGGCGTGCCCGAAGGACATCAGCCCGGTGAAGCCGAGCAGCAGGTCCACGGCGACGGCGAACAGCGCCCAGCAGAGGATGTCCACCGCCACCGCCGGGTAGAGCCCGTTGGGCAGCCAGAACGCCACCAGCAGGCCGACGGCGAGCAGCGCGTACCGGACCCAGCCGGGGGCCCGGGTCACGGCGACCAGCCCGGACCTCGGCGCCGGGCGACCGGCGTCGGTCTCGGTGTCGACGGTGCTCGTCATGCCGGTGCCTCCTCACGGCCGAACAGCCCGGCCGGGCGCCAGAGCAGCACGACGGCCATCACGATGAAGACGATCGTCTGCGACACGATCGGGAAGTCCGACAGGTACGCCTCGCCCCACGCCTGCACGAGGCCGATGCCGAAGCCGGCGGCGACGGAGCCGAAGATCGAGCCCAACCCGCCGATCACCACCACCGCGAAGACCACGATGATCAGGTCGGCGCCCATCAGCGGGTTCACGGCCCGCATCGGCGCGGCGAGCACCCCGGCGAGCCCGGCGAGGCCGATGCCGAAGCCGAAGACCGGGTTGACCCAGCGCCCGACGTCGATGCCGAACGCCCGGGTCAGCTCGGGCCGCTCGGTCGACGCCCGGACCACCATGCCGATCCGGGTGCGGGTGAGCACCCACCAGACGCCGACGCAGACGGCGACCGCGAAGCCGAGGATGAAGACCCGGTAGGTGGGGAAGTCGAAGAGCCCGAAGTCGACCGATCCGCTGAGCGCGGACGGGGTCTCGTACGGGCTGGACTGCACGCCGTAGCGGAGCTTCACCAGGTCCTGGAGGATGAGCGTCAGGCCGAAGGTGAGCAGGAAGTTGTAGAGCGGGTCGAGCCGGGTGAGCCGGTGGATGAAGGCCCGCTCCAGTGCCATGCCCGCCAGGGCCAGCCCCACCGGCATGATCACCAACGCCGCCCAGAACGGCACGCCCGCCTCGGTGAGCAGCACGTACGCGCCGAAGGCGCCCAGCATGTAGAACGCGCCGTGGGCGAAGTTGACCACCCGCAGCATGCCGAAGATGACCGCGAGCCCGAGGGCGAGCAGGGCGTAGAACGCCCCGCTCACCAGCCCGTTGAACGTGTTCTGCAGGAAGCCCGTCACAGCTTGCATTCCGAGGACGGGGCGGCGAACGCCTCGGCCGCCGGGATGGTCTTGAGCACCTTGACGTAGTCCCACGGCTCGGTGACCTCGGACTGCGGCTTCACCTGGGCCAGGTACGCGTCGTGCACGACCCGGTGGTCCTCGGCGCGGATCCTGCCGTTGCGTAGGAAGACGTCCTCGACGGTCTTGCCCTCCAGCGCGTCGACGATGGTGTCGGCGTCGTCGGTGCCGACGGCCTGCGCGGCCTCCAGGTACTGGGTGGCGGCGGAGTAGTTGGCCGCGTGCGCGAAGGAGGGTCGGGTGCCGGTCTCGGACTGGAACCGGTCGGCGAACTCCCGGTTCTTCGCGTCGAAGTTCCAGTACCAGGCGTCGGTGTACGTGGTGCCGGCGAGCGCGGCCGGGGTCAACGAGTGGATGTCGGTGATGAACATCAGGCCGACTGCCAGCCCGACGCCCTTCTCCCGCAGCTTGAACTCGTTGTACTGCTTGACCACGTTGACCAGCTCGGCGCCGGCCTGCATGGTGCCGAGCACCTGCGGCTTCGGGTTGAGCGTCGGCGCCTTGAGCAGGAAGGTGGAGAAGTCGCCGGTGGTGTTCGGGAACGGCGCCCCGTCCTTGCCGACGACCTGCCCGCCGGCGGCGGTGATGGCGGTGGAGAAGCTCTTCTCCATGTCCTGGCCGAAGGCGTAGTTCGGGTAGAGGATGTACCAGTTCTTGCCGACCTGCTCGGTGGTGACCTTGCCCGTTCCGTTGGCCAGCATGTACGTGTCGTACGCGTAGTGGAACGTGTACCTGTTGCAGCTCTTCCCGGTCAGATCGGTGGTCGCGGCGCCGATGTTGAAGTAGAGCTTCTTCTTCTCCTTCGCCACGTCGGCCACCCGCAGCGCCGCCGACGAGGTGGGCACGTCGAGGATCAGGTCGACGCCCTGGCGGTCGTACATCTCCTGGGCCTTGGTGTTGGCGATGTCGGGCTTGTTCTGGTGGTCGGCGGTCTCCACGGTGATGTCCTTCGTCACCGCCTTGTCGCCGTGCTTCGCCTTGAAGTCGGCGATGGCCATCTCGACGGCCTTGACCGAGTTCCTGCCGGACAGCTCGGAGTACGCACCGGACTGGTCGTTCAGCACGCCCAGCACGATCTTGCCGCCGGTCAGCTTCTGGTCCCCGCCCGACTGCGGACCACCGCCGCCGCAGCCCGCGACCAGCACCATCGCCGCCGCCGAAGCGGCGGCCACACCCACCGTCCTACGCATGCCCATCCCTCCACCCCGCGCGCCGCGCGGGTTGTCGAATCGGAATTCAGATGCCGAGGTACGACAGCAGCTCCCGCTCCCGCGAGCGCACCTCTGAGTTGTCCATCGCCTCCACGACGCGTCCCTCGGCCAGCAGGTAGTGCCGGTCGGCGACGCCGGTGGCGAAGTGCAGGTTCTGTTCGACCAGCAGCACGGTCACCCCGTGCTGCTTGGCCTCGCGCAGGAGGTCGCCGACCTGCTGCACGAGCAGCGGCGAGAGCCCTTCGGTCGGTTCGTCGCAGAGCAGCAGCCGGGCGCCCATCCGCAGCACCCGGGCCAGCGCGAGCATCTGCTGCTCGCCGCCGGAGAGCATGGTGGCGGCCGAGTCCCGCCGCTGGTGCAGGGCGGGGAACGCCTCGTACACGCGCTCCAGCGACCACGGGTCGGGCCCGACGGTCGGCGGCAGGGTGAGGTTCTCCGTGACGCTCAGCGTGGCGTAGCTGCCCCGGTCGTCGGGGACCCAGCCGAGCCCCAGCCGCGCCCGCCGGTACGCGGCCAGCTTCCCGACGTCCCGCCCGTCCAGCTCGATCCTGCCGCGCTGGCCGGCGTGCAGCCCCATCACGCAGCGCAGCAGGGTGGACTTGCCGGCGCCGTTGCGCCCGACGAGGGTGACCACCTCGCCGGCGGCGACGTCCAGGCTGACCTCCCGCAGCACCTGCGCCTCGCCGTACCAGGCGGACAGGTTCTCAATGCGCAGCATCGGCGGCTCCCAGGTAGGCGGTGATCACGCGCTCGTCGGCGCGCACCTGCTCGTACGGGCCCTCGACGAGGACCCTGCCGGCCTGCAGGACGGTGACGGTGTCGGCGAGCCGCCCGACGACGCTCATGTTGTGCTCGACCAGCACCACCGTCCGGCCCCGCCGGACGCGCGCGACCAGCTCGACGGTGCGGTCGACGTCCTCCAGGCCCATCCCGGCGGTCGGCTCGTCGAGCAGCAGCACCTTCGGGTCCAGGGCGAGGGCGATGGCCAGCTCCAGCGCCCGCTTGCGCCCGTACGCCAGCGCCTCGGCGGGGGCCTCGGACAGCTCGGCCAGCCCGACCATGTCGAGCAGTTCGCCGGCCCGGTCGGTGTAGCGGCGCATCAGCTTCGCCGAGCGCCAGAACCGCCAGCCCAGCCCGCTCGGGCTCTGCAACGCCAACTCGACGTGCTCCCGCGCGCAGAGCTGCGGGAAGAGGCTGGTGATCTGGAACGACCGGGCCACGCCGAGCCGGGCGACCCGTTCCGGGGGCAGCCCGGTCACGTCGCGGCCGGCCAGCTCGATGCGCCCGCCGGTGGGCCGCAGGAAGCCGGTGAGCAGGTTGAACAGGGTGGTCTTCCCGGCGCCGTTCGGACCGACGAGCGCGTGGACGCTGTCCGCCGCGATGTCGAGGTCGACCCCGTCGACCGCCCGGAAGCCCCGGAAGTCACGGGTCAGCCCACGGGCCGACAGGAGCGCTTGCCCGGCCATCGCCTACTCCTTCGTAGGTCCGGCGACGACCGGATCGGTGACCAGGGTCACATGGCCGTCGTGTGCTGGAAACCTACGGCGGGGTCGTGATGTCGAACTATGTCGATGGCAGCCACATTCCGGGACGCCCGACCGTGCGGGAACTCCACCCCGCCGCCCGGCCACCCGCGCCCGCCGGCATCGACGGCGATGACTGTCGAGCCACGGCGTACCACGTCATGTGCGCGCGCCACGGCCGCGCCCCACGTGCGTCTCGCCTTGACCGGTGCTCCTAGGGTGATGGCCCCCTCCCGCGAAAGGTGCCGAGCGAAATGCCCTTCGGCTTCACTGTTGCGATCATCTTCGCCGTCGGCCTGGCGATCTCCGGCCTGCTGGCGCTCGCCGCCTCGAAGACGTCGACGAAGGGGACCGCCACCCTGGCCGCGGTCGCCTGCCTCGTCGGCGCGGTCGTGTTCACCGTCGGCTCCAGCGCCCACTCCGTGCCGATCCGCTCGGTCGGCATCGTCACCAGCTTCGGCAAGCCGACGGGCAAGGTCACCGGCTCCGGCCTGAAGTGGGTCGCCCCCTGGCAGAAGGTCGGCGAGTGGGACGCCGGCCGGCAGAAGTACGACCACATCGGCGGCGACCACTGCGTCCGGGTCCGCACCGGCACGCTCGCCGACGCCTGCGTCGAGGTGCTCGTCGAGTGGCAGGTCAAGCCGGAGAACGCGCCGAAGCAGTTCATGGACTACAAGGGCGACTTCGACAGCTTCCGGGGCCAGCGGGTGGGCGTGCAGCTCGACAGCGCCGTCAACGACGCCTTCGCCACGTACAACCCGCTGGAGAAGATCGACTCGAACACCGGCAGCCTGAACGTGGACCTGAAGCCCTTCGCCGAGAGCATCAAGACCAGCGCGGAGTCGCGGCTCGCCAGCGACGTCGACATCCTGTCGGTCACGATCACCCGGGTCAACCACGACGACAAGACCGAGGGCAACATCAAGGCCTTCCAGGACAAGCTCGCCCAGACCCGCAACCTGGAGCAGGACCGGAAGAACGCCGCCATCCAGAAGCAGATCACCGAGACCAACGCGAAGGTCGACAAGGTGTCCCGGTGCCTGGAGATCGCCGAACGCAACGGCAGCAACCCCGGCCTCTGCATCAACCCCGGGATCATCACCGGCGCCAAGTGACGGCCGGCCGACCCCGCCCCCGGGCGCGCCCCGGCGTCAGCCGGTGAGCGCGTCCAGGGCGAGGTCGACGTCGTCCTCAGTGGAGTAGACGTGGAAGGACGCCCGCACCCGGCCGGCCCGGACCGCCGCCCGGACGCCGGCCCGCTCCAGGCGCTCCGCCGCGTCGGGCACCTCCACCGCGACGATCGCGCTCTCCCCCGGCGGCCGGCCCAGCCCGGCGAGGAACCGGTTGGCCAGGGCGACGTCGTGCGCGCGCACGGCCGGCACGCCGATCTCGGCGACCAGTTCCAGTGCGGGGGCCGTGCCGACCCAGCTGAACCAGGCCGGCGAGATGTCGAAGCGGCGGGCGTCAGCGGCCAGACGCAGCGGCAGGCCGTAGTAGGAGGCGTGCGGGTCGTCCCCCGCGTACCAGCCGGCGGCGTCGGGGCGCAGCCGCTCCCGCAGCGCGGGCGCCAGGTAGGCGAACGCGGAGCCGCGCGGGGCCATCAGCCACTTGTACGCCCCGACCGCCACCACGTCGGCGAGGCTCCCGTCGAAGGGCAGCCAGCCGCACGCCTGGGTGGCGTCGACCGCGACGAACGCGCCGTGCGCCCGGGCCGCCGCGACCACCTCGGCGTACGGGGCGACCGCGCCGTCGGCCGACTGCACCAGACTGAACGCGACCAGGTCGGTGTCGGCGTCGATCGCGTCGACGAGCCCGGCCAGCGGCACGGTGCGCACCCGCACGCCCCGCTCGGCCTGCACCAGCCACGGGAAGAGGTTGGAGGTGAACTCCACCTCCGGCACCACGACGGTCGCGCCGGCGGGCAGGGCGGCGGCGACCGGGGCCAGCAACTGCGAGACCGTGCTGCCGACCGCGACGTCGGCGACCGGCACCCCGACCAGACCGGCGAAGGCGGCCCGCGACCGCTCGGTGGCCCGGCCCCAGCCCTCCCACGACGTGCGCCCGGCCCGCCAGTCGGCCAACGCCTCCTGCACCGCGTCCCACGCCGGCTCGGGCGGGAGCCCGTAGCTGGCGGTGTTCAGCCAACCCGGCTGCGGCTGCCACAACTTCTGCGCCTGTGTGATCTCCACCCCGCCGACGCTAGCCGCCCGCGCCGCGTACCTCCGATGGCCAATCCCGCGCTCGCGGCCCCCGGCTGGTGCGCTCAGGCCGCCGCCCGCAGGGCGTGCAGACCTCGGCGCACCTCGTCGAGTCCCCGGTCGAGGTCCCAGGAGGCGATCTCGTGCAGCGGATGGCGCTCGCCGAGGAGTCGGACCACCTCCAGGCCGACCAGGTAGCCGCAGCGGCGCGGCAGGTCGCCCCGGTGGGCGCTGTCGCGCGTGAGGAACCAGGCGGCGTACCGGTCGAGGTCGGTGGCGTCCACGTCGGCGGCGATCCGGTCCAGGATCTCCGGCCAGCGGCGCCGGCAGTCGGCGAGCCACTGCCGGTGCGTGGCGCCCATCCAGAGGTACTCGTCGTCCGGTCGTCGCGGGTCCAGCTCGGCCGTCACCCGGGCGGCCAGCCCTTCGGTGAGCAGCGCGTTGGCGACCCCGTGGTCCGGCCAGTCCCGGATGCGGGCCAGCCGGTCGTGCACCACGTGTGCCACCTCGTGCTGGACCAGCAGCCCGTCGTGCTCCGGCTCGCCGAGCCGCTCGACGGCGAGGAACAGGGCGAGCCGGCCCCGGAACTCGTCGGCCCAGCCGTTGGCCTGTTCCAGCCCGACCAGCAGGACGCAGTCGAGCGGGTCCCCGTCGCCCGGCCAGCCCATCGCCCGGCCCACCCCGGCGACGGTGGCGGGCAGCAGTGCGGCCAGCCGCTCCGCGCGCGCGGCGAACACCGCCTCCCGCCCGTGCAGCCGTTCCAGGACACCTTCGAGACCGCTCACCCCGGACCAGTCGCCCCGGCGGTCCAGGGCCGCGTACAGGTCGCGGTGGGGTGCCAGGTAGTGCGTCCGCCACAGCTCCGCCCACCGCTGCCGGGGGACGTGCGCGGCGCGGCGCGCGTACGCCAGGAAGTCCGGCACCAGGTCGCGGACCCGCAGCGGGCTCGCGGCGGCCTCCCCGGCGGGCACGGTCATGCCCCGGTCAGCTCACGTTGGCGGGGCCGAGAACGCTCTTCAGGTCGCCCATCAGCGCGGTGGTGGCCGCCACCCGGAACGGCCCCAGCCGCAGGGTGGTGGTCCGGCCGCCGTTGAGCAGCTTGACGTGCACCTCGGTGTCGCCCGGGTGCAGCACCAGGGTCTCCTTGAGTCGCTCCACCAGCGGCGGGGTGCACCGGTGCACCGGGATGGTCAGGGTGATCGGCTTGTTCGCCGGGTTGCTGCTGACGTCCGGCATGGACATGTCCATCGCCATGATCCGGGGGGTGTCGTCGCGCCGGTCCACCCGGCCCTTGACCACCACGATGGCGTCCTCGGCGATGTACTGCCCGATCACCTCGTAGGTGTTGGGGAAGAAGAGGGTCTCCACGCCGCCGGCGAGGTCCTCCAGGGTGGCCGACGCCCAGGCCCGGCCCTGCTTGGTGACCCGACGCTGCACCCCGGAGAGGATGCCGGCGAGGGTGACCACGGCCCCGTCCGGGACGGTGCCCTCCTCCGACAGGGCGGCGATGGTGCAGTCCGCCGCCGCGCCGAGCACGTGCTCCAGGCCGAAGAGCGGGTGGTCGGAGACGTAGAGGCCGAGCATCTCGCGTTCGAAGGCGAGCTTGTCGCGCTTGTCCCACTCCCCGTCGCCGATCACGGGCATCACCGTGGTGCTGTTGGTCTCCGCGTCGCCGAAGCCGGCGCCGAAGAGGTCGTACTGGCCGACGGCCTCCTTGCGCTTGACGTCGGCGTACGCGTCGATCGCCTCCGCGTGCACGGTGAGCAGCGCCTTGCGGGAGTGCCCGAGCGAGTCGAACGCCCCGGCCTTGATCAGCGATTCGATGGTCTTCTTGTTGCAGACCACGGCGTCGACCTTCGACAGGAAGTCGTAGAAGTCGGCGTACTCGCCCTTCTCGTCCCGGCAGCGCATGATCGCGGCGACGACGTTGGCGCCGACGTTGCGCACCGCGCCGAGGCCGAAGCGGATCTCCTTGCCGACCGGGGTGAACGGCCCCGCGGAGGTGTTCACGTCCGGCGGCAGCACCTGGATGCGCATCCGGCGGCACTCCGACAGGTAGAGCGCCATCTTGTCCTTGTCGTCGCCGACGGACGTGAGCAGCGCCGCCATGTACTCGGCCGGGTAGTGCGCCTTCAGGTACGCGGTCCAGTACGACACCAGCCCGTACGCCGCCGAGTGCGCCTTGTTGAAGGCGTAGCCGGCGAACGGGACCAGCACGTCCCAGACCTTCTGGATCGCCTCGTCGGAGTAGCCGCGCTCCCGGCACCCGTCCCGGAAGGGGATGAACTCCTTGTCGAGGATCTCCTTCTTCTTCTTGCCCATCGCCCGGCGCAGCAGGTCGGCCTGGCCGAGGGTGTAGCCGGCGAGGATCTGCGCGGCGCGCTGCACCTGCTCCTGGTAGACGATCAGGCCGTAGGTGGGCGCGAGGATCTCCCGCAGCGGCTCCTCCAGCTCCGGGTGGATCGGGGTGATCTCCTGGAGGCCGTTCTTGCGCAGCGCGTAGTTGGTGTGCGAGTCCACGCCCATCGGGCCGGGGCGGTACAGCGCGAGGACGGCGGAGATGTCCTCGAAGTTGTCGGGCTTCATCATCCGCAGCAGGGAGCGCATCGGACCGCCGTCGAGCTGGAACACGCCCAGGGTGTCGCCCCGGGCCAGCAGCTCGTACGCGGGCTTGTCGTCCAGCGGCAACGCCAGCAGGTCCAGCTCCTTGCCGTGGTTGAGCTGGATGTTCTTCACCGCGTCGTCGATGATCGTCAGGTTGCGCAGGCCGAGGAAGTCCATCTTCAACAGCCCGAGCGACTCGCACGTCGGGTAGTCGAACTGGGTGATGATGACCCCGTCGGAGTCCCGGCGCATCAGCGGGATGTGGTCGATGATCGGCTCGGCGGACATGATGACGCCGGCGGCGTGCACGCCGGTCTGCCGGATCAGCCCCTCGATGCCCCGGGCGGTGTCGATGACCTTCTTGACGTCCGACTCGGCCTCGTACATGCCCCGGAGCTCGCCGGCCTCGGCGTAGCGGGGGTGCTTGGGGTCGAAGATCCCCTCCAGGGGGATGTCCTTGCCCATCACGGCCGGCGGCATCGCCTTGGTGATCCGGTCGCCGACCGCGTACGGGTAGCCGAGCACCCGGGCCGAGTCCTTGATCGCGGCCTTCGCCTTGATGGTGCCGAAGGTGGCGATCTGGGCGACCTTGTCCTCGCCCCACTTGTCGGTGACGTACTTGATGACCTCGCCGCGCCGACGCTCGTCGAAGTCGATGTCGACATCCGGCATCGAGACGCGCTCGGGGTTGAGGAAGCGCTCGAAGATCAGCCCGTGCTGGATCGGGTCGAGGTCCGTGATGCCCAGCGCGTACGCCACCAGCGAGCCGGCGGCCGAACCACGGCCGGGGCCCACCGCGATGCCCTGGTTCTTGGCCCACTGGATGAAGTCGGCGACCACGAGGAAGTACGACGGGAAGCCCATCTGGGTGATGACGCCCAGCTCGTACTCGGCCTGCCGGACGTGCCCCTCCGGGATGCCGCCGGGGTAGCGCCGGGCCAGCCCGGCGAAGGTCTCCTTGCGGAACCAGGACTCCTCGGTCTCCCCCTCCGGGACGGGGAAGCGGGGCATCAGGTTGTGGAACTCGAACATCCCGGTGGGGTCGACCTTCTCGGCCACCAGCAGGGTGTTGCGGCAGCCCTCCAGCCAGAGGTCGGAGTTGTCGACGGCGCGCATCTCGTCGGCGGACTTGATGTAGTAGCCGCTGCCGTCGAACCGGAACCGGTTCGGGTCGGCGACGTTCGCCGCCGTCTGCACGCAGAGCAGCACGTCGTGCGCCTCGGCCTGGGACTCGTGCGTGTAGTGCGAGTCGTTGGTGACCACCGGCGGGATGTCCAGCTTGCGGGAGATGTCGTGCAGCTCCTGCCGGACCCGGCGCTCGATGCTGATGCCGTGGTCCATGACCTCCAGGAAGTAGTTCTCCTTGCCGAAGATCTCCTGGTAGCGCGCCGCGGCCTTGAGCGCCTCGTCGTACTGGCCCAGGCGCAGCCGGGTCTGCACCTCGCCGGAGGGGCAGCCGGTGGTCGCCATCAACCCGTCGGAGTTCGCGGCGAGCAGCTCCGCGTCCATCCGGGGCCACTTGACGAAGAACCCCTCGGTGTACGACCGGCTGGTGAGCTTGAAGAGGTTGTGCAGGCCGGTCTTGTTCTTCGCCCAGATGGTCATGTGCGTGTAGCCGCCGCTGCCGGAGACGTCGTCGCTCTTCTGCTCCGGCCGGCCCCAGCGCACCCGCTGCTTGTGGAACCGCGACTCGGGCGCCACGTACGCCTCGATGCCGAGGATCGGGGTGACGCCGGCGGCCATCGCCTGCTTGTAGAAGTCGTTCGCGCCGTGCATGTTGCCGTGGTCGGTCATCGCCACCGCCGGCATGCCCTGCCGCTTGACCTCGGCGAAGAGGTCCTTCAGCCGGGCCGCCCCGTCGAGCATCGAGTACTCCGTGTGCACGTGCAGATGCGCGAACGAATCGCCCATGCGTGGCGCCCCCCGGGTCGGATCATGGGATGGTCGAGCTCGGACGGCCTACCCTATCGCCGTCGCGAAACGCGGCTCCAGACGCCGCGCGGACAGGGTCTGGCCGGGGTGGCGGGGATCTCTCCGACCGCCCCGCCGCGCGCCGGCCGCCGGCACTCGCCGGAATCCCGCGACGACTTCCGGCAGTCGGTTCCCGGACTCGTGGCACCCCGTCCGGCGGCGGCGGCCGTATCCTGGGCGGACGGTATCCGGCGAGCATTGGACGACCTGATGCCCCTCCCGGACGGTGTCGAGGAGCTGGTCGAGTCGGCGGCGCGCGGCGATCCCGCGGCGCTCGACGCGCTGCTGGTCGCGGTGCGCCCGGAGGTGCTGCGGCTCTGCGCCCGCGTGCTGCCCCACCGCGAGGACGCCGAGGAGGCGTGCCAGGACGCGCTGCTCGCGCTGGCCCGGGGCATCGGCCGGTTCGAGGGCCGGTCGTCGTTCCACACCTGGCTGTACCGGCTGACGGCCAACCGGGCCCGCTCCACGTACCGCGTGCTGCGGCGGCGCTGGCTGGTGGAGGCCGGCGGCGTGCCACTGCCGGAACCGGTGGACCCGCGCCGGACGAGCGTGGTCGCCGGCACCCGGCTGGACCTGCTCGACGCGCTCGACGCGCTGCGCCCCGAACTCGCCGAGGCGGTGGCCCTGCGCGACGTACTCGGGCTGAGTTACCGGGAGATCGCCGGCCTGCTCGGCCTGCCCGAGGGCACCGTCAAGTCGCGGATCCACGAGGCCCGCCGGCAGCTGCGGCACCGGCTGTCCGGGGAGCCCGCCGGCGAGGGGCGGCGGTGACCGTGCCGGGCCGCCGGCGGAGGGCGGTGGTGACCGCGACGGGCGAACCGCCGGAGAGCGCCGGCGGGGACGACGTCCGCCGGGGCGCGTCGCGCGGCTCGGGCGGCTCACGGTTTCCCGCGCCGCGGCTCGCCAGGATCGCGGTGCTCGCCGTGGCCGTGGCCGTGCCGGTCGCGGGGTGCGGCGGCGGGGACGCGCCCGTCTCGCCGCTGCCCGTGCAGGCGACGGCCTCCCGCTCCCCCGGCCCGACCTCGCCCTCCCCGTCGGCCCTGCCGTCGTCGGCCCTCCCGCCGTCGTCGAGCACGCCGGGTCGTCCGCCGGCCGTCGTCCCCCCGGCCCGTCGGCCCCCGCCGGCTGCGCCCCCGACGACCGCCGCCGGACGTACGCCGACCGCGACGCGGTCGCCGAGCGGGCCGCCCGGCACCTGCTTCGGGGCGGTGCGTCACGACGTGGTGCTGGCCGAGACCGAACTGGCGCTGCTCCCCTCGCTCTGCTTCGCCACCGGCGGGATGCTGCGGATCATCGGCATCGGGCCGGGCGAGGTGACCGTGGACCGGGAGGACCTGGTCTCCCGCAGCTACGAGGCGGGGGTGGTCGACATCCGGTTCGTCCGCCCCGGCACGGTGGACGTGCTGATTCCGCAGGGCGGCACCACGCACACGGTCACCGTGGTGGTGCGGTGACCGGCGGGCTCACCGCACCCGCACCCCGGCCAGCAGGGTGTCGACGAAGTCGGCCCGGCTGCCCGCCGGGGGCGTGACCTGGACGTAGATCAGGCCGGCGCGGCCGGGCGCGAGCCCGGCGGCCTCGACGATCTCGGGCCGGCCCTGCTCGCAGGTGAACCGGGCCACCACCCAGTCGACGCCCGCCTGGCGGGTGCGGCGCACCGGCGTGGCGGCGCACGCCGCGTGCGGACGCTCGGCGACGAATCCCGCAGGGGTGGTCCGGGCGGCGAGGCCGGCCGACAGCCCGACGAAGGCGCCCGGCACGGTCGGGTCGGCCGCCCACCGGTGCGGGTCGGGCGACACCACCAGGGCCGGTTCGAGCCGGCCGTCGTCGCCGTACCGGCCGGCCCAGCCGGTGCCGGCGGCCCGCCAGCCGGGGGGTAGCCGCACCGTCACCGGCCCGCTCGTCCAGCTCGTGGTGTCCCGCCCGCCCGTCGCGCCGTCCCCGGCCGTGGATGCGGCCCCGGCGAGGGCCAGTACGCCCAGTGCCAGCACGCCGAGCCGCCGCCGGGCGACCGGCCGAACCCGTGCGCGCACCCGCCGGGGCGGTGCTCCGACCGGGCCGGCGGGCGGAACGGCGGGTGGGCCGGCGGGCGCGGTGACCGCGTGGCGCAGGGCGGCACGGAAGGCGGCGGCGTCCGGGTACCGGTCGGCGGGTCGGTGCGCGGTGGCCCGCCGCAGGACCGCGACCGCCCCGGCGGGAACGCCCCGGCGCGTCCCGGTCGCCGCGTCGACGTCAGCGTCGCCATCGGCGGCAACGGCGTCGGCGACCGGGCCGAGCAGCCGCAGGCCGAGCCGGCCCAGGCCGTACACGTCGGCGCGGGTGTCGACGACGGCGAGCGGGTCGTCCTGCTCGGGGGCCATGTAGCCGGGGGTGCCGGCCCGGGCGGTGAGACCGGAGGCGGCGGCGAGGGCCTTGGCCAGCCCGAGATCGGCGATCAGCACCCGCTCGCCGTCGGGGCCGGAGCGGAACAGGACGTTGCCGGGGGTCAGGTCGCGGTGCACCACGCCGTGGCGGTGCAGGACGGCGACCCCGGCGGCGATCTCGGCCAGCAGGGCCAGGGCGGCGGTCGGGGGCATCGGGCCGGCCGCCAGCCGGTCGTGCAGGCTGCCGCCGTCGGCCCAGGCCATGACCGAGTACGGCCGGCCGTCGGCCAGCTCGCCGGCGGCGTGGACGCGGATCAGCCGCTCGTCGTCGAGCCGGCGCAGCAGGCGGGCCTCGTCGAGGAAGCGCTCCCGTACGCGCAGGTCGTGGTGCCAGTTCTCGGCCAGCACCTTGATCGCCACCCGGGAGTCGAGCACCGGGTCGTGGCCGAGCCAGACCGTCGCGAACGACCCCGTGCCCAGCAGCCGCTCGATCCGGTAGGGCCCGATCCGCTCCGGACTGGTCACCGCACCACCCCCGACACCGGCACCGCCGGCCGCCGTTCCGCCTCGACAGTAGACGGCGCGCCGGTTCGGCGGCAGCCCTCGGCGGCGCGCCCAAGCCGGCCCGCAGCGCGTGGGTCGGGAACCCGACGAACCGATCCGGTCGGCGGGGAGACCAAGAGGACAAGGACATCCGCACCACCGAGAAGGAGATCCCCGTGCACCGTCTCTCGTACACCCTCGTCACCGCCCTGCTGGCCACGGCCGGGCTCGTGCCGATCGCCCTGGCGGCCCCGGCCGCCGCCGCGCCCGGGCCGGCCGTCGCCGCCGGGCACCCGACCGACCGCCCCGGCGTCGAACCCGGCCCTGCCGCCGCCGGGCGGGACGAGGTCGAGGTCATCAGCGTCCGGGGCGCCGGGCCGTTCCGGATCGGGGCCGACCTGGCACGCCTGTCGGCGGCCGGCCTCATCGACTGGGTGGCGCCCGACTGCGACGGCACGGTCCACACCGGCGTCACCGGGGCCTGGGCGGGGAAGATCCTGCTGACCTTCCTCGACGGGCGGCTGGTGGGGGTGGGCACCGCCGCCGCGCCGCCGCGCACCCCCGCCGGCGCGACGGTGGGCATGTCCTTCGCCGCCCTGGAGGAGATCTACGGCCCGCGGGGCTCGATGGTCCGCAACGACGCGGGCGACGCGTCGGCGTACCTGGTGCGCGTCGGCTCCCGGGTGGAGCTGTTCACCGGTCACCCGATCCGGCCGGGGGTCGGCTATCTCCAGGTCGGACCGGCGTCCGTCGTCGAGCGCGGCTTCCGGGAGGGCCGGTCCTGCTGAGCGACCGACGCACGCGGCGGCGGATCCCTCCGGGGTCCGCCGCCGTCCGTTTCGCCCGAACACACTGATACTGAGAGGCACGATGATGTATCGCTGGACGATAGTGTGTGGCACACAGTATGGTGTGACACATGGTGAGCGATGAGATCCTGCGAACGCACCTCCAGGAGTTGCGTCGGGGCACCGTGGTGGTGGCGAGCCTCGTCGCGCTGCGCCGTCCCGACTACGGCTACGCGTTGCTGCAACGCCTCTCCGACCACGGCTTTCCGGTCGACGCCAACACGCTCTACCCGCTGCTGCGGCGGCTGGAGGAGCAGGGGCTGCTGACCAGCGAGTGGAACACCGAGGAGAGCCGGCCACGCAAGTTCTACCGGACCAGCGAGGAGGGCGAGTCGGTGCTGGGCCGGCTCCTCACCGACCTCGCCACAGTGCAGACCTCCCTGACCGGGCTGATCGAAGGAGCCGACCGATGAACACCCTGACCGACCGATACCTCGCCGCGACCCTGCGCTCGGTGCCGGTCGCGCGCCGCGAGGAGATCGCCACCGAGCTGCGCGCCTCGATCGAGGACATGGTCGAGGGCCGCACGGCCGGCGGGCAGGACGCCGCCGCCGCCGAGCGGGAGGTGCTCACGGAGCTGGGCGACCCGGACAAGCTCGCCGCCCGCTACGCCGACCGCCGGTTGCAGTTGATCGGCCCGGCCTACTACCTGGCCTGGTCGCGGCTGATGAAGCTGCTGCTCAGCTTCATCCCGGCGATGGCCGGCGTGCTGGTCGGCCTGCTGGAGGTCGCCGACGGCGGCGACGCGGGTGAGGGGATCGGCGCCGGCATCTCCACCGCCATCCAGGTGGCGGTCCAGATCGCCTTCTGGGTGACCGTGGTCTTCGCGGTGCTGGAACGCACCAGGACCCCCCTGCACCTGCCCGAGTGGAACGTCGACCAGCTCCCGGAGGACACGGCCGGCCGGCAGATCACCCTGACCGACATCGCCGCCTCGGTCACCTTCCTGGCATTGATCATCATCTACCTGCCGATGCAGCACTTCCGCTCGTTCGTGCCCACCGACGGTGAGAACCTGCCGATCCTCGACCCGGCGCTGTGGAGCTTCTGGCTGCCGTTCCTGATCGCGGTGCTGGTCGCCACCATCGGCCTGGAGATCGCCAAGTACCGGGCCGGGCGCTGGACCTGGCCGCTGGTCGCGGTGAACGCGCTGCTCGACCTGGCGTTCGCGGTGCCGGTGGTCTGGCTGATGTCGACCGACCGGCTGCTCAACCCCGAGTTCGTGGCCCGCTTCGAGTGGCTCGGCGAGGGCGACAACCTGAACCTGGTCGCGACCGCCGTGATCGCCGGCACGGTGCTGGTGACGCTCTGGGACATCCTCGACAGCGCCGTCAAGACGTACCGCAACCGCACCTGATCCCGCCACGGCCACGGCCCGGCGCGCCCCCGCGTGCCGGGCCGTGGCGCGGGCCGACGCCGGCCGACCGACGGGGCCGCAGCGCGCCGGCGGTGGCCGCGGTGCGGTAGCCGGCCGGGTGCCGGACCGGCGGCGGCCTGCGGGATGAGATCCTGACCTGGATGAACAGCGACACCGACGAGGGCTGGCGGCGCCCGGGGCCCACCCCGGAGCAGCGCCGGCTGGACGTCTACATCGGGTTGGCCGCCACCGTCCTGGCGCTGTTCAGCCTGACCCTGGCCCGCAGCGCCGGCGCGTTCCTGCTCGGCCCGCCGCCGTCCGGCCCGGAGCAGATCTTCTGGACCGTCGCGGTGACCCTGCCGCTGATCTGGCGACGCCGGTTCCCCGCCGCCGTCACGCTGGTGGTCTCGGTCGCGTTCATCGCCGCGCAGGCCCGCTCCGCCCCGGAGACGCAGCTCGCCTCGTGGGCGCTGTTCGCCGCCCTCTACACGCTGGGCGCGTGGGGCCGGGACCGGCGACTGTCCCGGCGGCTGCGGGTCGGCGTCATCGCCACCATGTTCCTGTGGCTCGGGATCTACTACGCGACCACCTACACCACCATCCCCGCCGACGCGTTCGCCCGCGCGGTCGGGCCCGTGCCCCCGGTGCTCGCCGCCATGGTGAACGGGGTGCTGGTCAACGGCCTCTACTTCGGGTTCGCGTACTTCTTCGGGGAGACCGCGTGGCTGGCCGCCCGGCGTCAGCACGAGGTGCAGGCGCGGGCCGAGGAGTTGCGCCGTTCGCAGGCCGAGGTCCGCGAGCACGCGGTGGTGGGCGAGCGGGTCCGCATCGCCCGGGAGCTGCACGACGTGGTCGCCCACCACGTGTCGGTGATGGGGGTGCAGGCGGCCGCCGCCCGCCGGGTGTTCGACAAGGACCCGGTCAAGGCCCGCACGGCGCTGAGCGCGATCGAGGAGACCGCCCGCACGGCCGTCGACGAGCTGCGGCGGATGCTCGGCCTGCTCCGCGCCCGCGACGGCGGCCCGGACCGCCCGAACCAGCCGGGGCCCGCCGGGATCGACCAGATCACAACCGTGGTCGCGCGCGCCCGCGAGGCCGGGCTGCGGGCCACCATGGGGGTGTACGGGGACCCGGCCCCGCTGCCGGAGTCGGTCTCGCAGGCCGCGTACCGGGTGGCCCAGGAGGCCGTGACGAACGCGCTCAAGCACGCCGAGGGCGCGACCGCGCTCGACGTGCGGATCCGCTACCTGGCACACGAGGTGGAGGTCGACGTGACCGATGACGGACGGGCCACCCGCCCGGCGAACGCCGACGGGCTCGGCCTGGTCGGGATGCGCGAGCGGGTCGCCACCCACGGCGGCGCGCTGGAGGTCGGCCCGCGCGCCGGCGGCGGCTGGCGCGTACGGGCCCGGTTCCCGCTACCGCTGCCGGTGGGGCGGCCCGCGTGAGCGCCGCGCAGGAGGTGCCCGGGATCGACCGTCCCGTCCGGGTGCTGCTCGCCGACGACCAGCACCTGGTCCGCACCGGCTTCCGGGTCATCCTGGAGGTGGAGGACGACATCGAGGTCGTCGGGGAGGCCGCCGACGGGGAGCGCGCCGCCAGCATGACCCGGGCGCTGCGGCCGGACGTCGTACTGATGGACGTGGAGATGCCCGGGGTCGACGGGCTGGAGGCCACCCGGCGGATCACCGCCGAGGAGGACGGGCCGGGCGGGCCGGCCGTACTGATCCTCACCACGTTCGACCGGGACGACTACCTGTTCGCCGCGCTGCGTGCCGGGGCCAGTGGCTTCCTGCTCAAGAACGGCACCCCGGAGGCCCTGATCGAGGCGATCCGGGTGCTCGCCCGGGGCGACGGCCTGCTCGCCCCGGAACTCACCCGGCGGGTGATCGCCACCTTCGCCCGCCCGGGCGAGCCCGTCACGCCGGGCGGCCCGAGGACGGCTCCGGAGGCGGCGCTGCGGGATCTCACCCCCCGCGAGCGGGAGGTCCTGGTCCTGGTCGCCGGCGGCGCCAGCAACGCCGAGATCGCCGCCGAGCTGCACCTGGGCGAGGCGACGGTGAAGACGCACGTCAGCCGGGTGCTCGCCAAGCTGGGCCTGCGCGACCGGGTGCAGGCGGTGGTCTTCGCGTACGAGCACGGGGTGGTGCGCCCCGGCCGCTGACCTGGCTCCGCCACGAGGGGGACGTCCTGCTCGATCTCGGGACGGACGGCGGGCGGCGGCCGACGATCTAGCGTGGACGCCGTGACCAATGTGCTCCGCCTCGACGGCGTCGACCGCAGCTTCGGCGACCGGCGGGTGCTCCAGAACGTGTCCTTCGACGTGGCCGCCGGCCGGATGACCGGCTTCGTGGGCGGCAACGGCGCCGGCAAGACCACCACCATGCGGATCATCCTCGGGGTGCTCGCCCCGGACGCCGGCGAGATCACCTGGCAGGGAGCGCCGCTGAGCCGGCAGGCCCGCCGACGCTTCGGCTACATGCCGGAGGAACGCGGCCTCTACCCGAAGATGAGCGTCCGGGACCAGGTGGCCTACCTGGGTCGGCTGCACGCAATGAGCGCCGCCGCCGCGCGGCGGAACACGGACGCGTTGCTGGAGCGGGTCGGGCTCGCCGAGCGCGGCGACGACCTGCTGGAGACGCTGTCGCTGGGCAACCAGCAGCGCGCGCAGATCGCCGCCGCCCTGGTGCACGACCCGGAGGTGCTGGTGCTCGACGAGCCGTTCTCCGGGCTCGACCCGTTGGCGGTGGACACGGTCGTGGCGGTCCTGCGGGAACGGGCCGCCGCCGGCGCGCCGGTGCTCTTCTCCAGCCACCAGCTGGACGTCGTCGAGCGGCTCTGCGACGACCTGGTGATCATCGGGGGCGGCGTGATCCGGGCCGCCGGCAGCCGGGAGGAGCTGCGCGCGACGTACACCGTGCCCCGGTACGAGCTGGTGGTGGAGACCGACGCCGGCTGGCTGCGGGACCAGCCGGGGGTGACCCTCGTCGACCTGGACGGCGCGCGCGCCGTGTTCGACCTCGCGCCCGGCACGGACGAGCAGCCGGTGCTGCACGCGGCGCTGGCGCGCGGCCCGGTCCGCGCGTTCCGCCCGGTCAGCCCCTCCCTCACCGAGATCTTCCGAGAGGTCGCCCAGTGAACACCATGCAGGCCACCCGGCTGGTCGCCGCCCGGGAGATCCGGGTCAAGCTGCGCGACCGCACCTTCCTGTTCAGCACCCTGTTCTTCCTGCTGATCGCCGCCGCCGCGACCATCCTGCCGCCGCTGCTCTCCGGCGGCCCGTCGAGCGTGGCGGTGACCGCGGCGGCGGCCGGCCCGCTGCGCGAGGCCGGGCTCCAGGTGCGTACGGTCGCCGACGACCGCGCCGCCGAGCAGGCCGTACGTGACGGCGACGTCGACGCGGCGGTGGTCTCCGGACCGGCGGTGCTCGCCATGGACGAGGCCCCCGACGACGTGGTGGCGGCGCTGAGCACGCAGCCCGCGGTCCGGCTGCTGGACCCCGACGCGGTGGACCCGGTGGTGGCCTTCCTGGTGCCGTTCGCCTTCGCGTTCATCTTCTTCGTCACCTCGCAGACCTTCGGCGTGCAGATCGCGCAGAGCATCGTCGAGGAGAAGCAGACGAGGATCGTGGAGATCCTGGTGGCCGCGGTACCGGTACGGGCGTTGCTGGCGGGCAAGATGATCGCCGGCACGGTGCTGGCCCTCGGGCAGATCGCGCTGGTCGCGCTGGTCGCCCTGGTCGGTGTGCAGTTCGGCGACAGCGGCGGGCTGCTCTCCCTGCTGGCCCCGGCGATCGGCTGGTTCCTGCCGTTCTTCCTGCTCGGCTTCGTGCTGGTCGCGGCCATGTGGGCGGCGGCCGGCGCACTGGTGAACCGCCAGGAGGACATTGCGGGTGTGTCGACGCCGGTGCAGCTCGCGGTCATGCTGCCGTTCTTCGCGGTGATCTTCCTGAACGACAACGCGACGGCCATGCGGGTGCTGTCCTACCTGCCGTTCTCCGCGCCGACGGCGATGCCGTTGCGGCTGTTCACCGGGGACGCGGCCGGCTGGGAGCCGCTGGTGTCCCTGGCCCTGCTGCTGGTCGCGGCCGCCGCGTTCGTGGCCGCCGGGGCCCGGGTGTACGAGGGCTCGCTGCTGCGCACCAACGGCCGCACCTCGGTGCGGACGGCGTGGCGGTCGCGGGAGAAGACGCTGGGCTGAGCGCCGGAGCCGGCGGGCCACCGGCCCGTCGGCGCCGCCGTGGCGCGTGCGGGTCGACGGCGGAGGCCGCGTCGCCGGTCGGCGGCGGACGCCAGCGGCGCGACGCCTCAGGCGCCGGTGGACACGCGGTCAGCGGGAGGGTGGGACCGTGTCCCAGCGGGACGGCGGGACGGCGTCCCAGCCGGACGGCAGGGTCGGCACCGGCCAGGCCGGGTCCGGGCGCCAGGCCGACCAGGCCTCGTCCCACCAGCGCTCCCCCGCGTCGAGCAGGGCGGCGATCCGGTCGCCCTCGGCCCGGATCGCGTCGGCCATCCCCGGGTAGCGCCCCTCGTCGAGGCGCTGGGCGAACAGCTCCACGTCCTTCCAGACGTAGCGGTCGTCGCCGGCGCCCCACCAGAGGTCCAGCTCGTGATCGAGGGTGTCCACCCCGATCGGCGTACGCCGCAACGGCTCCTGGAGGTTGAAGTACCACCCGGCGAAGGCGCGCTGCGGGCCGGCCCAGAAGACGTCCACGGAGTGCGCCTCACCTGGGCGGTGCAGCATGAGCTTGCCGTGCCCGCTCCACGCCCGGTGCCCGGCGGCCTGCCACGGGTGCCGCCCGCACGGGAAGCCGCCGGCCTCGGGAAAGCCGAACTCCGCGCCCGGAGGCAGGTAGAGCACGAGCAGGTCGGGCGAGTCCTCGACGCAGATCGTCGGGCAGCCGAACCACACCTCGCCGCGCAGGATCTCGCGCCGGACCACGACGTCGCCCGGCGCGAACCGGCCACCGTCGCCGACCCGACCACCGCTTCGCCCCGCCCCGCCCGGAAGATCCACTCCCGTAGCCTAGCCAGCGCGGGGCGACACACCCCCGAGCACGAAGCCCGCAGGTCCGGCGAAATCGGTCGTCTTTCGGACAGAACGCGCCGGTTCGGGGCGACGCGCGGGCCACCGCCTCCCGCCGTCGGGCCCCGGTCGTTGCCGGGAAGTCGACGGCGGTCGCGGCGCCGGCCCGCGCACCGGGGACGTCGGGATCAGCCGACGGCCTCCATCACCTCGTCGCTGACGTCGAAGTTCGCGTAGACGTTCTGCACGTCGTCGCAGTCCTCCAGGACGTCGATCAGCTTGAAGATCTTGCGGGCGCCCTCCTCGTCGAGGGGGACGTTGACGCTCGGGATCAGCGACGACTCGGCCGACTCGTACTCGATACCGGCGTCCTGGAGCGCGGTGCGGACGGCGATCAGGTCGGTCGGCTCGCAGACCACCTCGAACGCCTCGCCCAGGTCGTTGACCTCCTCGGCGCCGGCGTCGAGGACCGCCATCATCACGTCGTCCTCGGTCGTCGCGCCCTTGGGGACGATCACCACACCCTTGCGGGAGAACATGTACGACACCGAGCCCGCGTCGGCGAGCGAGCCGCCGTTACGGGTCAGCGCGGTGCGCACCTCGGTCGCCGCGCGGTTGCGGTTGTCGGTGAGGCACTCGATCAGCATCGCCACGCCGTTCGGGCCGTAGCCCTCGTACATGATGGTCTGCCAGTCGGCGCCGCCGGCCTCCAGGCCCGAGCCGCGCTTGACGGCCCGGTCGATGTTGTCGTTGGGGACCGAGTTCTTCTTCGCCTTCTGGATGGCGTCGTAGAGCGTCGGGTTGCCGGCCGGGTCACCGCCGCCGGTCCGCGCGGCGACCTCGACGTTCTTGATCAGCTTGGCGAACATCTTGCCGCGCTTGGCGTCGATGACCGCCTTCTTGTGCTTGGTCGTCGCCCACTTTGAGTGGCCGGACATCTGCTACCTCCGTTGCTACCCGCCGTCTGCATCGACCGACCGCGCACGCCCCGCTCCCGCCGGCGCACGCGGTGGTGCCGGTCAGCCCTGCGCGAAAGCCGTGACGGGCAGCTGGCCCCGCCGAATCTCGGCAATCCTACCGACGCCCGGCGGGTGGCTGTCACGCGCGGCACGGCGTCGGCCCGCCCGAAGCCGCCCGGACAGGGACGACGGGAACGGGCCGGGTGCCTGCACCCCGTCACCGGGCGGACGGCGCGGGCGGGGCCCCTCTCGAGGAGGAGACCCCGCCCGACCTGCCAGGGGACCGCTCAGCGGGCGGCCCGGACCAGCTCCACGAAGTACGCGTGCACCCGCGCGTCGCCGGTCAGCTCCGGGTGGAACGAGGTCGCCAGCAGGTTGCCCTGCCGCACCGCCACGATCCGGCCCGCCGCCGGGCCCTCGGTCACCGTGCCGAGCACCTCGACGCCGTCGCCGACCCGCTCGACCCACGGCGCCCGGATGAAGACCGCGTGGAACGGCCCGCCCTCGACGCCGGTGATCCCCACCGACGCCTCGAACGAGTCGACCTGCCGCCCGAACGCGTTGCGCCGCACGGTCATCTCGATGCCGGCGAAACCGCGCTGGTCGGGGCGGCCGTCGAGGACGTCGCTGGCCAGCATGATCATGCCCGCGCAGGAGCCGTAGACCGGCATGCCGTCGGCGATGCGCTTGTCGATCGGCTCGCGCAGCTCGAAGATGTCGGCGAGCTTGCTGATCGTGGTGGACTCCCCGCCGGGGATGACCAGCCCGTCCACCGCGTCCAGCTCCTGCGCGCGGCGTACCGGGCGGGCGTCGGCGCCGGCCGCCGCCAGGGCGGCGACGTGCTCGCGGACGTCCCCCTGGAGGGCGAGCACACCGATCACGGGTGCGTCGCTCATGTCACCGTTCCTCTCGTCGACCTGCCGCGGTGGCCCCTCCGCCAGCCGGGGCGGGCGGAGGGGCGCTTGCTCACCAGCCGCGCTCGGCCAGGCGGTGCGGCTGCGGGATGTCGTCGACGTTGATGCCGACCATCGCCTCGCCCAGGCCCCGGGAGACCTTCGCCAGCACGTCCGGGTCGTCGTGGAAGGTGGTGGCCTTCACGATCGCGGCGGCCCGCTGCGCGGGGTTGCCGGACTTGAAGATGCCGGAGCCGACGAAGACGCCCTCGGCGCCGAGCTGCATCATCATCGCGGCGTCGGCCGGGGTGGCGATCCCGCCGGCGGTGAACAGCACCACCGGCAGCTTCCCGCTCTCGGCGACCTCCTTGACCAGCTCGTACGGCGCCTGGAGCTCCTTGGCGGCCACGTACAGCTCGTCGGTCGGCAGCGAGCCCAGCCGGCGGATCTCCTGACGGATCTTGCGCATGTGGGTGGTGGCGTTGGAGACGTCGCCGGTGCCGGCCTCGCCCTTGGAGCGGATCATGGCCGCGCCCTCGGTGATCCGGCGCAGGGCCTCGCCGAGGTTGGTCGCCCCGCAGACGAAGGGCACGGTGAAGGCCCACTTGTCGATGTGGTTGGCGTAGTCGGCCGGGGTCAGCACCTCGGACTCGTCGACGTAGTCGACGCCGAGCGACTGGAGGATCTGGGCCTCCACGAAGTGACCGATCCGGGCCTTGGCCATGACCGGGATGGAGACGGCGTTGATGATGCCGTCGATCATGTCGGGGTCGCTCATCCGGGACACCCCGCCCTGGGCACGGATGTCGGCGGGCACCCGCTCGAGCGCCATCACCGCGACGGCGCCGGCGTCCTCGGCGATCTTGGCCTGCTCGGCGTTGACCACGTCCATGATCACGCCGCCCTTGAGCATCTCGGCCATGCCGCGCTTGACGCGGGCGGTGCCGGTGACGGGGCTGGCGCTAGCGTTCTGGGCAGTGGTTTCGGGCACGGGTCATCGCTCCTCGAACGTGCTCGGGGGGTGGCTGCGGAAATGCTACGACGGTCCCAACGCCGATCCGACAGCCAATCAGGCCCACGGTGGCCTGCACTGTGGCAGTCGTCACCGGCCCGCCGACCCGGCCCTCCCCCGGCTGTCCCCCGACGCCCCCGGGGTCACGGGCGCGCGCGCTGTCCGGTTCCGCCCGGTCAGCCGGTGGGGACGTCGGCCGGGACGGTGAGCGTCGGGTCGTCGATGTCGAAGTAGCGCGGCCACGGCCGGCGGCGCCCCATCCGCAACAGGCGCACCAGCGGGCGGCCCCGCGCCGCGCGGGCGTCGCGGACCAGGTCCGTGTGCACCTGGCGGGCCAGGGCGAGCCGCCGGCTGGCGCCGATCACCGCCTCGCAGTCCGGATCCGTCGGGTCCAGCTCCACCGCCCGCAGCTGGCGGGTGAGGTCGTTCTCGGCGGCCTCCCGCTCGTCCGGCTCGGCGTCCAGCGCGATCCGCGCCGCCGCGTACAGCTCGACGCCGTAGCGGCGCTCGGCCAGGACCGCGGCGGCCGCCGCCCGGCGCAGCAGGTGGGCCTCCAGGGCGCGGGCCGCCAGCTCCGCCCGGGCGTGCAGCCGCGCGACCCGCCCGGCGGTCCAGACGAGGTACGCCACGACCAGCCCGACGACCAGGGCCGCGAGCACCACCCACCACATGCGCGACATCGTCTAGTCCAGCCCCACCCATTCGGTGTCCATGACCCGCCCGTCGGTGGCCTCGATCGCCGCCGCGTACACCTCCAGCACCCGCCGGGCGACCACGGGCCAGTCGAAGGTGGCCACCACCTGGTCGCCGCAGGCGGTCAGCGCGGCCCGGGCGCCGGGATCGTCGAGCAGGTCGGCGAGGGCGGTACGCAGCGCGGCCGGGTCCCCGGTCGGGAACAGCCGGCCGGCCCGGCCGCCGTCGAGCACGCGACGGAACGCGTCGAGGTCGCTGGCGACGACGGTCGTGCCCGCCGCGAGCGCCTCGGTGAGGATCATGCCGAAGGACTCGCCGCCGGTGTTCGGCGCCACGTAGAGGTGCACGCTGCGCAACATCCGCGCCTTGTCCTCCTCGGAGACCAGCCCGAGGAAGGTCACCCGGTCGCGCAGGTCGGCCGGGAAGCGCCCGAACAGGTCGTCCGCGTCGCCGGGCCCGGCGACCAGCAGCCGCAGGCCGGGCCGCTGCCGGGCCAGCTCCACGAAGGCGTCCCGCAGGATCGGGAAGCCCTTGCGGGCCTCGGTGAACCGGCCGAGGAACCCGATCGCGCCGTCGCGGCCCGGCGGGCACTCCCCCGGCCAGCCCGGCAGGGGCAGCGCGTGACTGAACTTCGCGACGGCCACCCCGTTCGGGATCTCCACCGCCCCGCCGTCCATGTGCTCGACCTGCACCTTGCGCGCCAGCGCGCTGACGGCGATCCGGGCGGTGATCCGCTCCAGCACGATCTGGAGCACGCCCTGCGCGGCGGCCAGCGCCCGCGACCGGGTCATCGCCGTGTGGAAGGTGGCCACCACCGGGCCCCGGGCGGAGAGCACCGCCAGCAGCGACAGGCTCAGGGTCAGCGGCTCGTGCACGTGCAGCACGTCGAACTCGCCCCGGATGATCCACCGCCGCACCCGCGCCGTGGAGACCGGGCCGAAGGCGATCCGGGCCACCGAGCCGTTGTACGGCAGGGGCAGGGCCCGTCCCGCCGGCACCACGTACGGCGGGAGTGGGGAGTCCTCGTCGGCCGGGGCGAGCACGCTCACCTCGTGCCCGAGCCCGATCAGCGCCTCGGCGAGGTCCATGACGTGGTTCTGCACCCCACCGGGCACGTCGAAGGAGTACGGGCACACGATGCCGATGCGCACGTGCAAACGCCTCCCTTACGCCTGTCCGGCGGCCGGGGAGGGCAGGGCCGCGTCGCCGCCCGTGCCGTGCTGGTCCAGCCACATCCGCTGCAACATGTGCCAGTCTTCCGGATGCCGGGCGACGCCCGCCGCCAGACCGTCGGCGATCCGCTGGGTCAGCGACCGGACCCGCTGGTCGAGCGGGCCCTCCTCCGGGCCGGGCAGCGGCAGCGGTCCCTCGATCGAGGCGCACGCCGCGTCCGGTTCGTACCACATCGAGGCGACGTAGAGCGGCGCTCCGGTGCGCAGCGCGAGCAGGGCCGGGCCGGGGGGCATCCGGGTGCGGTGGCCGAAGAACTCGACCTCCACGCCCCGCGCGGAGAGATCGCGGTCGGCCAGCAGGGGCACCACCGTGCCGGCCCGGACCCGGTCGACCAGCACGTCGAAGGCGTTCCGCTCGCCGCCGTGAGTGGGCAGGATCTCCATGCCCAGGCTCCGGCGGAAGGCGAGGAAGCGCTGGTAGACACCCTCGGGCCGGAGCCGCTCCGCGACGGTGGTGATCGGCCAGCCGGTCGCCGCGACCCAGGCGCCGGCGGCGTCCCAGTTGCCGGCGTGCGGCAGCGCCACCACCGCGCCCCGGCCGGCCGCCACGTCGGCGGCGAGCTTCTCCTCGCCGTCGAGACGGAAGCCGGCCAGGATCTCCGCCCGGCTGAGCGCGGGCAGCCGGAACGCCTCCATCCAGTACCGGGCGTACGAGCGCAGGCCACGCCGGACCAGCTCGTCGAGCTCGGCCTCCGGCAGGTCGGGGCCGACCACCCGGCGCAGGTTCGCGCGCAGTCGGGTCGTACCCCCGCCGCCGCGACGGTGGGCGCGGTCGGCGCCCGCCCGGAACGCCGCCGCCGCGACGGACCGGGGCAGCGCGCGGATCACGCGCCACCCGGCGACGTAGCCGAGCTCGGTGAGGTTCACCGGCGCCGGCCCCCCGCCCGCGGCAGACCCGCGGGTGTCGCGCTCACCCCTGCCCGCCCGGGGTGTGCACCCGCTGGGCCTGGCGGTACACGTGCGCCATCCGCTGGCCCACGGTGAAGATCGACACGGCGGCGAGCAGCCAGAGCGCGATCTCCAGCGCCGGGTCGACGCCGACGCCGGTGAGCAGCCCGCCGACGCCGACGATGAGCAGCCGCTCGGTGCGCTCGGCGATGCCCACGTTGCAGGTCATGCCGAGGCCCTCGGCGCGGGCCTTGACGTAGGAGACCAGCCCGCCCACGGCCAGGCAGAGCAGCGCGGCGGCGACGCCGGAGTACTGGTGCTGGGTGGCCAGCCAGTACGCCACCGCGCCGAAGACGGCGCTGTCGGCGACCCGGTCCATGCTCGAATCGAGGAACGCCCCGAACTTCGTGGCGCCCCCGCTCATCCGGGCCATCGTCCCGTCGAGCAGGTCCGTGAGCGCGAAGAAGGTGACTATCAGGGCCCCGGCGACCAGATGACCGCGGGCACCGAAGCCGAGCGCACCGACGAGCACCCCGAGGGTGCCCGCCACGGTGACCGCGTTGGGAGTTACGCCCGCTCGGAGCAGGCGGCGTGCGACCGGCTCGACGACGCGGGTCATCCCCGCGCGGGCCGACACTTGGAAGATCTTCGCCATGGCGGTCCCACGATAACGGTCCGCGTAGCAGCAGCGGTACGGCCGGTCAGGCGACCCGCGGGGACGGAGCCTTGTGCCGACCCCGGATCGGGTGTGAGATCGGGGCAGGGAAGTGAGCCAGCTCACCCGCCCGCCCGTTGATTACCCGGAATCCGGCACCGCACCGGAGGATGTCGCCGCGGAACCCGACCGGGCCGCTTCCCCGTCGCGCGCGGCGGTCGTCACCCACCACGGCTGAGGGAGGTGCGCCCCATGGCGCAGAAGAGTCAGGAGAAGGGGGCCGCCGGCGGCGTGCCGGTGGTGACCGAGCCCGGCAGGATCCGCAACGTGGTGCTCGTCGGGCACTCCGGAGCGGGCAAGACGACGCTGGTCGAGGCGCTGCTCGCGGCGAGCGGCACGATCGGCCGGGCCGGCGCCGTCGCCGACGGCACGACCGTCTGCGACCACGACCCGGCAGCCGTACGCCAGCAGCGCTCGGTCAGCCTGGCCTGCGCCCCGCTGCTGCACGACGGCATCAAGGTCAACCTGCTCGACACCCCTGGCTACGCCGACTTCGTCGGCGAGTTGCGGGCGGGGCTGCGGGCCGCCGACGCGGCGCTGTTCGTGGTCTCCGCCGTCGACGGGATGGACGCCGCCACCGCGGCCCTCTGGGACGAGTGCGCGGCGGTCGACATGCCCCGGGCGGTCGCCGTGGCCCGGCTGGACCACCCGCGCGCCGACTTCGACGAGGCCGTGGCGCTGTGCCAGCGGGTCTTCGGCGACAACGTGCTCCCGCTCTACCTGCCGATGCTCGGCGACGACGGGATCTCCACGGTCGGCCTGCTCGGCCTGATCACCCGCCGGGTCTTCGACTACACCGCCGGCCTGCCGGCCGAGGTCCGCGAGCCGGACCCGCAGCACCTGCCCGCCATCGTCGAGTCCCGCAACGAGCTGATCGAGGGAATCATCGCCGAGAGCGAGGACGAGTCCCTCATGGACCGCTACCTCTCCGGCGAGGAGATCGGCACCGACGTGCTCGTCGACGACCTGGAGAAGGCGGTCGCCCGCGGCCACTTCTACCCCGTGGTGCCGGTCTGCGCCGAGACCGGCGTGGGGCTGGACGCGCTGCTGGAGGTGCTCTCCGCCGGCTTCCCCTCGCCGCTGGAGCACGAGCTGCCGGCGGTCGCCGGGGTGGACGGCTCCCCACGGCCGCCGCTGACCTGCGACCCGGCCGGCCCGCTGGTCGCCGAGGTGGTCAAGACGACCGTCGACCGGCACGTCGGCCGGGTCTCCCTGGTCCGGGTCTTCTCCGGCACCCTGCGTCCCGAGCAGACCGTGCACGTCTCCGGGCACGGGATGGCCGAGCGCGGCCACCCCGACCATGACGCCGACGAGCGGGTCGGCCACATCTACACGCCGCTGGGCGCGAGCCTGCGCGAGGTGGGCGCCTGCGTGGCCGGCGACATCTGCGCGCTCACCAAGTCGGGCAGCGCGGAGACCGGCGACACCGTCTCCGCCAAGGACGACCCGCTGCTGATCGCCCCCTGGGAGATGCCCGAGCCGCTGCTGCCGGTGGCCGTCGCGGCCCGCAGCCGCGCCGACGAGGACGCCCTCGCGCGCAACCTGGCCCGCCTGGTCGCCGGCGACCCGACCATGCGGCTGGAGCGCAACCCGGAGACCCACCAGCTGGTGCTCTGGTGCATGGGCGAGGCGCACGCCGACGTGGTGCTGGAGCGCCTGCGCGCCGGCGGGGTGGAGCTGGACACCGAGCCCGTCCGGGTCGCGCTGCGCGAGACGCTGACCGTCCCGGCGAGGGGGCACGGCCGGCACGTCAAGCAGTCCGGCGGCCACGGCCAGTACGCCGTCTGCGACATCGAGGTCGAGCCGCTGCCGCCCGGCGCCGGATTCGAGTTCGTCGACCGGGTGGTCGGCGGGGCGGTGCCGCACAACTACGTCCCCTCCGTCGAGAAGGGCGTACGCGCCCAGATGGAGCGCGGCCTGGTCGCCGGCCACCCGGTGGTGGACCTGCGGGTGACCCTCGTCGACGGCAAGGCGCACAGCGTCGACTCCTCCGACGCGGCCTTCCAGACCGCCGGGGCGCTGGCGCTGCGCGACGCCGCCGAGAAGGGCCAGCCGGCGCTGCTGGAGCCGGTCGACGAGGTGGTGGTCCGGGTGCCCGACTCCTCGGTGGGCGCGGTGCTGGGCGACCTGTCCGGCCGGCGGGGCCGGGTGCTCGGCACCGAGGCCGACCCCGAGGCCGAGGGGCGCACCCTGGTCCGCGCCGAGGTACCCGCCACGGAGCTGCTCCGCTACGCGGTCGAGCTGCGCTCGATGACGTCGGGCACCGGCACGTTCCGCCGCCACTTCGTCCGCCACGACCCGATGCCCACCCACCTGGCCGACCAACTCCGCAAGGACCCCCCCACCCACCCCTGACCCCCCACCCCCCTGGCCCCCCACCCCCCTGACCCCCCACCCCACCACCCCGCGAGCTCCCCGGGCCGAGGTCGCCGGGTCGATCATGCAGTTGTGGTGCCCCGCGAAAGGTGCGATCCAGGACAGGGCGCCCACCACGACTGCATGATCGACCCCTCCGGGCCGTGCCCGGGCACGGGGGTGGGCACGGGCAGGGGGTGGGGGGTGGGTCAGGGGCGGGCGGTGGGGAGCATCGGGCTCGGCCAGTAGGGGCGGTCGGCGTCGCGGAGGGCGGCCGACCGCAGCGCGGCCAGCTGGCGCTCCACCTCGGCGAACTGGTCGGCGGGCAGCGGGCCCCGGTGCAGGGCGCCGGCGTTCTCCTCCACCTGGGCCACGGTGCGGCAGCCGGGGATCGGGACCGTACGGTCGCTGCGCGCCCAGAGCCACCCGAGCGCGCCCTGGGCGAGGGTGCGGCCGTCGGCGGTCAACGCCGCCCGTACGGCGGTGACGCGGCGCAGCCACTCCGGCGCCGGCCGGCCGCCCCGGAACCACTCCAGCCAACCGGGGGCGACCCCGCGTACGTCGTCGCGCGGCAGCGTGGAGCCGGCCGTGTACTTGCCGGAGAGCAGCCCCATCCCCAGCGGTCCCCGGTTGACGCTGGCGAGGTCGTACTTGTCGCAGACGGCGAGCAGCTCGGGGGCGTCCCGGAGCACCGACAGCGTGTGCTGCACGGCGGTGGCGTGCCGGGCGTCCCGCCCGAACGCGGCGGCCCGGTCGGGGCGGTCGGTGCTCCAGCCGTACGCCCGGATCAGCCCCTCGGCGACCAGGTCCTCCAGGGTGCCCACGAGCGCCTCGGCGCGCGGCACCGGCAGGTCCGCCAGGTGCAGCTGGTAGAGGTCGATCCGGTCGGTGCCCAACCGGCGCAGCGAGTGTGCGACGGCCTGCCGCAGGTACGCCGGGGAGGGATCCTCGCCGGTGGCCTGGCGGGTGGCCTCGTCGAAGGTGTAGCCCCACTTGGTGGCGATCACGGCCTCGTCGCGCCGGCCGGCCAGCGCCCGGCCGAGCACCCGCTCCCCGTGCCCGGCCCCGTAGGTGTCGGCGGTGTCGAAGAGCGTCACCCCGAGGTCGAGCGCGTGCCGGATCGCGCGGACCGACTCGTCGTCGTCGACGGCGCCCCAGCCCAGCGGCTGGGTGCCCTCGGCCCAGGGGCCGCCGATCGCCCAGCACCCCATGCCGAGGGCGCTGACCTCGATGCCGCTGCGGCCCAACGTCCGCGTCGTCACTGCCATCGCCAGATCGTGCCACCTCGCACCCGGCCCGGGGCGGAAAGTCCACCGACGACACGACCGCGCGCAGCCGCCGACCGCCACGGACGCGGGGAAGGGCCCGGCAGGCGGAGCCGCCCACGTCAGGGGCGCCGGGGAGGGACCCCACGCGGACGAGCCGAACGACCGCCGGGAAGGGCGGGCGGGCCGGTCAGGTCGGCCAGGCCCGGGTGAACAGGTCGCGGGTGTCGGTGAGCAGTTGCGGCAGGACCTTCGTCTGCCCGATCACGGGCATGAAGTTGGCGTCCCCGCCCCAGCGGGGCACCACGTGCTGGTGCAGGTGCGCGGCGATCCCGGCGCCGGCCACGCCGCCCTGGTTCATGCCCAGGTTGAACCCGTGCGCGTTGCTCACCTTGCGTACGACCCGCATGGCGGTCTGGGTGAACGCCGCCAGCTCGGTGGTCTCGGCCAGGTCCAGCTCCGTGTAGTCGGCCACGTGCCGGTAGGGGCAGACCAGCAGGTGCCCGGGGTTGTAGGGATAGAGGTTGAGCACCGCGAACACGTGCTCGCCCCGGGCCACCACCAGGCTCTCCTCCGGCGCCAGCCCGGGGGCCCGGCAGAACGGGCAGCCGGCGGGCCGCTCGTAGCCGCCCTCGGGCCGGTCCTCCCCGGAGATGTAGGTCATCCGGTGCGGAGTCCAGAGCCGCTCCAAACCGTCGGCCATGCCGCTGTCCGTGTGCCGTTCCACCCCAGTCACGCCACCGATCCTACGTTCCCGGCGGCGGGCGCCCCGGACGCCGTACGCCGGTCCGCGCCCGACCCCGACGGCCCCTGGGGCCCGGGTCGCGATCAGGGGGACGGATAGGGGGTGAAAGTTCTTGACGAACTGATGAACATGAATGAAGATTCCATCCACATACATCATCCTCTGTCGATGGGAGCCCATCGTGAGAACCGCATTCCGCCGCTTTGGCCGGGCGCTCGCCGCCTGCGCGCTCGCCGCCTCCACCGCCCTCGTGGGGGTGGTTGCGACCAGCAGCCCCGCGCAGGCGGACGGCTGCTACACATGGGGACGCGTCCTCGCCCAGGGCGCCACCGGCGAGGACGTCCGGCAGCTGCAGATCCGGCTCGCCGGCTACCCCGGCTACAACGCTCAGCTCGCCCTCGACGGCTCGTTCGGCCCGGCCACCCGGTCCGCCGTGATCCGCTTCCAGCAGGCGTACGGCCTGGCCGCGGACGGCATCGCGGGGCCGGCGACCCAGAACCAGCTCTACGCCCTGCAGGACAACGACTGCACCCCGGTCAACTTCACCTACGCCGAGCTGAACCGGTGCAACAGCACCTGGTCCGGCGGCGCGGTCTCCGCGAGCACCGCCCGCTTCAACGCGCTGGTGTCGATGTGGAAGCTCCAGGCCATGCGGAAGGCCCTCGGCAGCGTGTCGATCAACATCAGCAGCGGCTTCCGCAGCTACTCGTGCAACAGCGCGGTCGGCGGCGCCTCCAACAGCCGGCACCTCTACGGCGACGGCGTCGACCTGGTCGGCTCGCCCTCGTTCTGCCGGCTCGCCCAGCAGGCCCGCTACCACGGCTTCGGCAACATCCTCGGCCCCGGCTACCCGGGTCACAACGACCACACCCACGTCGGGGCGGTCGGCGGCTGGTCCGCGCCGAGCTGCGGGATCTGACGACCTGACGACGAAGGCCCCCCGCGGTGCGGGGGGCCTTCGGTGCGTGGTGGGTCAGGCGGCGGACGGGCCGACGTTGGTCCGCGAGCCGACCACGTCGAGCACGTGGGCCACGGCGTCGGCGACCGGCACGCCGTTGCGCTGCGAGCCGTCGCGGTAGCGGAACGAGACGGTGCCGGCGGCCACGTCGTCGTCGCCGGCGATCACCATGAACGGGATCTTCTGCTGCTGGGCGGTGCGGATCTTCTTCTGCATCCGGTCGTCGCCCGCGTCGACCTGGGCGCGGACGCCCTCGGCGCGCAGCGCGGCGACGAAGCCGTGCAGGTAGTCGGTGTGGTCCTCGCGGATCGGGATGCCGACCACCTGCACCGGCGCCAGCCATGCCGGGAACGCGCCCGCGTAGTGCTCGGTGAGCACCCCGAAGAAGCGCTCGATCGAGCCGAAGAGCGCCCGGTGGATCATCACCGGCCGCTGCCGGGTGCCGTCGGCGGCCTGGAACTCCAGCCCGAAGCGCTCCGGCAGGTTGAAGTCGACCTGGATGGTGGACATCTGCCAGGTCCGGCCGATGGCGTCCTTGGCCTGCACCGAGATCTTCGGGCCGTAGAAGGCCGCGCCACCGGGGTCGGGCACGAGGGCCAGCCCGGACTCCTCGGCGGCGGAGCGCAGGGCCTCGGTGGCCCGCTCCCAGTTCTCGTCGGTGCCGACCGACTTCTCCGGGTTGCGGGTGGACAGCTCCAGGTAGAAGTCGTCCAGGCCGTAGTCGCGCAGCAGGTCCAGCACGAACGACAGCAGCGACTTGAGCTCGCCCGCCATCTGCTCCTGCGTGCAGTAGATGTGCGCGTCGTCCTGGGTCATGCCGCGCACGCGGGTCAGGCCGTGCACCACGCCGGACTTCTCGAACCGGTAGACCGAGCCGAACTCGAACAGCCGCAGCGGCAGCTCCCGGTAGGACCGCCCCCGGGACCGGAAGATCAGGTTGTGGAAGGGGCAGTTCATCGGCTTGAGGTAGTAGTTCGCCCCCTCCATCTCCATGGGCGGGTACATGCCGTCGGCGTACCACTGGAGGTGCCCGGAGGTCTCGAAGAGCTGCGCCTTGGTGATGTGCGGGGTGTTGACGAACTCGTAGCCCGCCTCCTCGTGCCGGCGGCGCGAGTAGTTCTCCAGCTCCCGGCGGATGATGCCGCCCTTGGGATGGAACACCGCCAGGCCGGAGCCGATCTCGTCGGGGAAGCTGAACAGGTCCAGGTCCGCGCCGAGCTTGCGGTGGTCGCGCCGCGCGGCCTCCTCCAGCAGCTTCAGGTACGCCTTCAGCTCGTCCCGGGTCGGCCAGGCGGTGCCGTAGACCCGCTGGAGCTGCGGGTTCTTCTCCGACCCGCGCCAGTACGCGGCGGCCGAGCGCATCAGCTTGAACGCGCCGATGAGCCGGGTGTTCGGCAGGTGCGGGCCCCGGCACAGGTCCGACCAGCAGACCTTGTCCTCGTTGGCGGCGAGGTTGTCGTAGATGGTCAGCTCGCCGCCGCCCACCTCCATCACCTCGGAGGTGTCCAGCCCCTCGCCCTTGACGTCGATGAGCTCCAGCTTGAACGGCTCGGCGGCCAGCTCGGCCTTCGCCTCGTCGAGGCTGCCGAAGCGCCGGCGGCGGAACCGCTGGCCGGACTTGACGATCTCCTGCATCCGCTTCTCGAGCTTGCCGAGGTCGTCCGGCTGGAACGGCTTGTCGACGGCGAAGTCGTAGTAGAAGCCGTTCTCGATGGGCGGGCCGATGCCGAGCTTGGCCTCCGGGAAGACGTCCTGCACGGCCTGGGCGAGCACGTGCGCGCAGGAGTGCCGCAGCACGTTGAGCCCGTCCGGCGAGTCGAGGCTGACCGGCTCGACCTCGGTGTCGGCCTGCGGGGCCCAGTCCAGGTCGCGCAGCTGGCCCTGCGGGTCGCGGACCACCACGATCGCCTTCGGGCCGGACGCGGGCAGACCGGCCGCGGCCACCGCGTCGGCCGCCGTGGTCCCGGCGGCGACGACGACGGGGTCGGCCACGGCGGGGGTACGGGGTGCGGACACGGTGACTCCTCCAGCAGACGGCACGGATGACGCCGAACGTTCGGCTCCTGCGATGCTATCGGTCGCCCCCGCCGGCACGGTCGCCGACGCCACCGCCCCCGGGCCCGTGGGATGGGCGCCGCCCCGCCGGCAGCCGGGGAGTGGCCGACGCGTCGGCTCCGGCCGGCGTCCTGGGCCTTGCGTTGAACCTTTCCGTCCCCGTATCCGAACTACCCGGTGTGGCCGGAACCGGTGCCGGCCCCCGTGGAGACGGATGGGACCGACGATGGCGACGATGCACGGTGTGCGCCCCCGGCGCCGGGCCGCGACGGTGGCCGTCCTGGTGGCGGCCGGGGTGCTGAGCTGGTCCGCCCCGGCGTACGCGACCGACGTGACGACCAGCCCGACGCAGGCGCGACAGGGCGGTTCCGTGAAGCTGGAGTTCGTGGTGCCCGACGAGCTGCCGGGCGCCCGCGCCGACCGGATCGAGATCCGGCTGCCGGCCGACGCCCCGATCGCCGAGGTCTATCCGATGTCGGTGCCCGGCTGGGCGCCCCGGATCACCTCCCGCCGGCTCGACCAGCCGGTCGCCGGCATCCACTCGTCCCGGGTCGACGAGGTCGTCAGCGCGGTGACCTGGATCCGGATGCCCGGTACGGCCCCCGGCACGGCCCGGCTCACCCTGTCCATGGGGCCGCTGCCGCAGGCCGACCGGCTCACCTTCGAGGTGGTGCGCACGTACGCCGACGGCACGGTGGTGCGCTGGGCCGGGCCGACCGGGCCCCGCCGGGCGCCGGCGCTCACCCTGCTGCCTCCGGCCCCCGGTGGCGCGGCGGCCGGACAGGGCGGGCACGGCGCCGCCCCGGCAGCCGGCGCCCCGCCCGGCGGGGCCGGCGACGTCCCGGCCGCACGGGCCCGGGCCGCCGGGGTGCCGGCGGGCGGCGACGCCCCGGCCGGCGGGAGCGCGGACGCGATGCTGGCCGCCGGGCTGCTCGCCGGCCTCGGCGGGGGCGCGGCGATCGGCTGGCTGGTCAGCCGCTGGCGCCGCCGCGAGCCGGCCGAACCGGTCGACCTGTCGGTGCTGCGGGAGGACCCCTCCCCAACGCGCTGACCCGGCCGCCAGCCGTCACCCGGCACGCCCGCCAGCCCCTGCCGGGGTGGGGCCGCCGGGCGGGCCGGTCGCCGCCCGCTGAGCGCGGCGCGCGGGGTCAGCCGGCCCAGTCCGGCAGGGGCTCGCGGGCGGCCAGCCAGTCGGTCGGCACCCCGCCCGGGGTCCCGACGCCCGTGTGCGCGGCCACCACCGCCCCGACGATCGCGGCGGTGGTGTCGACGTCCCCGCCGGCCTCGACGCAGGCGCGCACCGCCGCCGGGTAGTCGTCCAGGTGCACGGCGGCCACCCAGCAGGTGAAGGCGACGGTGTCCTGGGCGGTGACCCGGGAGCCGTTGCCGAGCACGTCGGCGGCCTCGGCGACCGACCGGTCGAGCAGGCCGGCGGCCCGGCGCACGCCCCCGTGCACCTCCGTGGCCGGGTCCAGGGCGGCGGTGACGCCGGCCAGCAGCCGGTCCGGGGCGGGCCGGTGGCCGTCGAGGCGGGCGCGGGCGGCCAGCGACGCGGCCACCGCGACCGCGCCGGCGACGCCCTCCGGGTGGGCGTGGGTCACCTCGGCCGACGCCCGGGCCTGCGTCGCCGCCCGCGCGGTGGAGTCGGCGTACCACGCGCCCAGCGGGCCGACCCGCATCGCCGCGCCGTTGCCGCAGGAGCCCTGGCCGTCGAAGGCCGAGGCGGCCGCGACCGGCCACGGCGTGCCGGTGCGGATCAGCCGCAGGATGGTCACCGCGCCCGGCCCGTACCCCCGGTAGGGCTCGCAGCGCTCGGCGAAGGCCGCGGCGAGCGCGTCCCGGTCGATCCGGCCGGTCTCGGCGAGGGCGGCGACCACCGAGCAGGCCATCTCGGTGTCGTCGGTCCACTGCCACGGCGGTGGGGGCAGCTTCCCGGCGGCCAGGTCGGCCGGGTGCCGGCCGGGAACGAAGAACTGTGAGCCGAGCGCGTCGCCGACCGACAGGCCGGCGAGCGAGTCCCGCGCCAGCGCGAGGCGGGTGTCGGGAAAGAGCGTGAAGGACATCGTTGTACCAGCTTGCCCTGTTGCCGCGTGCGCCGCAACGCGGTCGACTTGCCACCGCGAGTACGGTCTTGCTGTGGCCACCGTGCTCCTGGTCGAAGACGATCACGTCGTACGCGGCGCGATGCTGCGATCCCTCGCCGACCGGGGGCACGCCGTGCACGCCGTCGGCACGGCGCTGGACGCGCTGCGCCGGGTGGCGGCCGAGACCCCCGACCTCGTGGTGCTCGACCTCGGGCTGCCCGACCTCGACGGCTCGGACGCGCTGCGGATGCTGCGCGGCATCACCGACGTGCCGATCATCATCGCCACCGCCCGCGACGACGAGCAGTCCGTGGTGCGGCTGTTGCGCGCCGGGGCCGACGACTACATGGTCAAGCCGTTCACCGGCGCGCACCTCGACGCGCGGATCACCACCGTGCTGCGCCGGGCCGGGCGGGCCAGCCGGACGGTGCAGCCGGCCGTGCACTGCGTCGGCGGGCTGCGGGTGGACGTCGGCGAGCGCAGCGCCCACCTCGACGGCGAGCCGCTGGCACTGACCCGCAAGGAATTCGACCTGCTGGCCTATCTCGCCGCACGACCAGGCCGGGTAGTGTCCCGCCGGGAACTTCTGGAGGAGGTATGGCGGCAGCCATCGGTCGGCGAGGACCAGACCATCGACGTTCACCTGTACTGGCTGCGCCGCAAAATGGGCGAGTCCGCGGCGAAGCCCCGCTACCTGCGCACCGTGCGGGGGGTCGGCTTCCGGCTGGTGGCGCCGGACTGAGGCCGTCGCTGGCCCTGCTCACGGCCGGCATGTGCGCCCTGGTGGCGCTGGCGTTCCTCGTCCCGCTCGCCCTCGGTCTCGGGGACCGGGCGCGCGAGGAGGCCATCGCGGACGCCGCCCGGCGCAGCGCGCTGGTGACCGGCGCCCTCACCGTCAGCACCGACCCCGCCGTGGTGCAGCGGGTCGTGGCGGCCAGCGGCGACGACCCGGCCACCCGGCCGGTCGTGCGCGGGCTGGGGATGGACGAGTCGTCGGCCAGGGCCGACGCCGGGACCCTGGAGCGCGCGCGGGCCGAGCGGCGCTCCGTGGTCGTCGACGTCGAGGGCGGCGTGCTCCGGCTGGACCCGGTGGTGCTCGGCGACACCACGGCCGTGGTCGAGGTCTTCGTGCCCGAGTCGGCGCTGGGCGGCAACAGCCGGTGGCTGCTGCTGCTCGGGGTGGCCGCCGCACTGGTGGGCGCGGCGGTGCTGGTGGTGGACCGGGTCGCCGCCCGCGCGGTCGACTCGGCCCGGGGCCTGGTCCGGGCGGCGCTCGCGATCGGCGACGGCGACCAGGGCGTACGCGTCGACCCGAGCGGCCCTCGGGAGCTGGCCGAGGCGGGGCACGCCTTCAACCGGATGGCCGACCGGCTGGACGCGGCCCGCACCGACGAGCGGGAGTTGGTCGCCGACCTGTCGCACCGGCTGCGTACCCCGCTGACGGTGCTGCGGCTGGACGCGGAGGCGCTGGAGTCCGACGACACCAGCGTGGGCTCGTTCAGCGAGGCGGAGCTGGACCGGCGGCGCGGCATCCGCCGGATCCGGCAGGCGATCGTCACCCTCGAGGGCGAGATCGACGTGCTGATCAAGACCACCCGCAAGGCCGTCGCGCACGAGGCCGGGCCGGCGGAGTGCGACGTCAGCGAGGTGGTCCGGGACCGGATGGTGTTCTGGGCCGCCCTGGCCGGCGACCAGAACCGGCCGCACCGGGTCAGCGGCGCCCAGCTGCGCATCCCGGCACCGGTTCCCCGGGCCGAGCTGGCGGCCGCGCTGGACGCGGTGATCGGCAACGTCTTCCGCTACACCCCGCAGGGCACCGCGTTCGAGGTGGCGGTCTCCCGCCGCGACGGATACGTGGCCATCCGGATCGACGACGCCGGCCCGGGGATCGCCAACCCGGACCGGGCGCTGCGGCGGGGCGCCAGCGACCAGGGCTCGACCGGGCTGGGGCTGGACATCGCCAAGCGGGTGGCGTTGCAGGCGAACGGCTCGGTCAGCATCGACCGGGCCCGGCTGGGCGGGGCGAGCGTGGTCATGCTGCTCACCGACCCGGAGGCGACGCCCCGGCAGGTCAGCCGGTTCGGCCTGGTCGGCCGGATGGCGCGGGAGCAGAAGACCGGCAGCCGTCGCTGGCCCCGGCAGCGGCCCACCGACGGCTGAGCCGCGGCCGGGGCGGGTGCCCCGGATCGGCGGCCGGTTGTGGGGCGGCGCAAGTCTTCCTTAGATCGGGGTTAACCACGGTGCCGGAGCGGTCCGGCGCTGACAGGATCGAATCCGAACCCATCAGTTCCACCGGTCAATGCCTCGGGGCACCCCACCGGCCGGTGGAACCGGGCGCGCGGCGGGAGACTCGGTCCCCCCACACCTCCTCCCGCCGCGCGCCGCCCCCTCCGCTCAGCGGGTGGCGGCGACCAGGTGGGCGTCGATCTCGGCGGTGATCCGCCGCTTGCCGGCCGGATCCAGGAACGAGGCGGTCACCGCGTCGCGGGCCAGGGCGGCCAGCCCCTCGGGACCCACGTCGAGCAGCCGTGCCGCGATGGCGTACTCGTCGTCGAGGGTGGTGCCGAACATCGGCGGGTCGTCGGAGTTGATGGTGACCAGCAGGCCGGCGTCGACCAACTGCCGCAGCGGGTGCTCCTCGATGCTGGCGACCGCGCGGGTACGCACGTTGGAAGTCGGGCAGACCTCCATGCCGATCCGGTGCTCGGCGAGATACGCCAGCAGCTCCGGGTCCCGCGCGGCGGAGATGCCGTGCCCGATCCGCTCCGCGCCGAGGTCGCGCAGCGCGTCCCAGACGGTCTCGGGGCCGGTGGTCTCGCCGGCGTGCGGCACCGAACGCAGCCCGGCCGCCCGGGCCCGGTCGAAGTACGGCTTGAACTGCGGCCGGGGCACCCCGATCTCGGGGCCGCCGAGGCCGAAGCTGATCAGCCCGTCCGGGCGCTCCTCCAGCGAGATGCGCAGCGTCTCCTCGGCCGCCGCCAGGCCGGCCTCGCCGGGGATGTCGAAGCACCAGCGCAGCTCGATGCCGAAGTCCGCCTCGGCCCGCTTGCGGGCGTCCTCGATCGCCTCGCAGAACGCGGGCGCGGGGATCCCCCGGTGCACGTGCGAGTAGGGCGTGACGGTCAGCTCGGCGTAGCGGACTTGCTGGCGGGCCAGCTCGCGGGCGACCTCGTGGGTGAGCAGCCAGACGTCCTCGGGGTCGCGGATGAGGTCCACGACGCTCAGGTAGACCTCGATGAAGTGCGCGAAGTCGCGGAAGGCGAAGTAGTCGGCGAGCGCGGCCGGGTCGGCGGGCACGGGGCTGCGGCCCTCGTGGCGGGCGGCCAGCTCGGCGACGATCCGGGGCGAGGCGGAGCCGACGTGGTGCACGTGCAGCTCCACCTTGGGCAGTCCGGCGATGAAGGTTTGCAGGTCGGTCACTGGTTCTCCTCTGCGCGGGCGCCGGTGCGGGCGACGAAGAAGACGCGGCGGAACGGGAAGCGCACCTGACCGTGCCGCACCGGGTACGCCTCGGCGAGGCGTACGCCCAGCTCGGCCCGGAAGTCGGACCAGCCGGCGGCGTCCAGGGCCGCGCGGACCGGCCGGAGCGCGGTCCCCTCCAGCCAGGTCAGCACGGGGTGGTCGGCGTCGGCGCGGGCCGGCAGCAGGTGCACGTAGGTAGTCTCCCAGGCGTCCACCGCGCAGCCGGCACCGGTCAACAGGTCGGCGTAGCCGAGGGCGGTGTCGTCGGCCGGGGGGCGGCGCAGCAGCCCGGCGACGTCGGCACGCCACGCCGGCCGGTCGGCGACCTCGCGCAACGCCCGGTGCGAGGGGGCGTCGAAGTTGCCCGGCACCTGCACGGCCAGCCAGGCCCCGGCGGGCAGTTCCCGGGCCCAGCGGGTGAGCAGCTCCCGGTGGCCGGGCACCCACTGGAGCACGGCGTTGCTGACCACGACGTCCACGTCGGGTTCCGGCTGCCAGTGCCGGACGTCGCCGACGGCGAAGGAGACCCCGGGGGCGACGGCGGCGGCCCGCGCGATCATCTCCGGCGAGGAGTCGAGGCCGGCGACCCGGCTGTCCGGCCACCGCGCGGCGAGCGTGGCGGTCAGGTTGCCCGGGCCGCAGCCGAGGTCGACCACCGCGCGCGGGCGCTCGGCGTGGACCCGGGCGAGCAGGTCGTGGAAGGGCCGGGAGCGCTCGTCGCCGTAGCGCAGGTACGTCGTCGGATCCCACATCACTGCCTCCCAAACCGTACGTCCGTCTTGTTTCACCGTACGGCCCGTCGCGCGACCCGACAAGCCGATCACTAGGCTCAGTCCCATGGAGCAGCGCACCTTCCCCCGGCTGGGGCGGCGCGTCGGGGTGATCGGGCTGGGCGCCTGGCAGCTCGGCGCGGACTGGGGCACGGTCAGCGAGGCCGACGCCACCGCCGTACTGACCGCCGCCGTCGAGTCGGGGGTCACCTTCCTCGACACGGCGGACGTCTACGGCGACGGGCGCAGCGAGCAGCTCATCGGGCGGTTCCTGCGCAGCCGGCCCGACGCCGCGCTGACGGTCGCCACCAAGATGGGCCGCCGCGTCGCGCAGACGCCCGAGGCGTACACCCTGGCGCAGTTCCGCGAGTGGACCGACCGGTCCCGGCGCCACCTCGGCACAGACACCCTCGATCTGGTGCAGCTGCACTGCCCGCCCACCGCCGTCTTCGCCGACGACGCCGTCTTCGACGCGCTGGACACCCTGGTCGCCGAGGAACGCGTCGCCGGCTACGGGGTGAGCGTGGAGACCTGCGACCAGGCGCTCACCGCCATCGCCCGGCCTGGGGTGGCCAGCGTCCAGATCATCCTCAACGCGCTGCGGCACAAGCCCCTCGACCGGGTGCTCCCGGCCGCTGCCGCCGCCGGGGTCGGCATCATCGCCCGCGTCCCGCTGGCCAGCGGGCTGCTCTCCGGCCGGTACGACGAGCACACCACCTTCGCGGCCGACGACCACCGCAGCTACAACCGGCACGGCGAGGCGTTCGACGTCGGCGAGACCTTCTCCGGTGTCGACTTCGCGCTGGGCCTGGCCGCCGTACGCCGGTTGGCGCCGCTGGTCGGCGACGGGCGCACGATGGCCCAGTTCGCGCTGCGCTGGGTCGTCGACCAGCCCGGCGTCACCGTGGTCATCCCCGGCGCCCGCGACGCCGCCCAGGCCCGGGGCAACGCCGCCGTGGCCGACCAGGCGCCGCTCTCTGGACGGGAGCTGGCGGCGGTGGCGGAGGTCTACGACGAGCTGGTCCGGCCGCGGGTGCACGACCGGTGGTGACCCGGGCGGCCGGGACGGGGATCGACGGAGGGAAAACGCGATGAAGGGCTGGCTGCCGCTCACCCTCGGCCTGCTCGCCGTGGTCGGCGGTGCGGTGTGGACGGTGCAGGGCCTCGGCTACGTCGAGGGCAGCGTGATGACCGACCAGCGGATCTGGGCCGTGCTGGGGCCCCTCGTCGTCCTCGCGGGGCTGGTCGCGCTCTGGTTCGGGCTGCGCGTCCGCAGGCGCCGCTGAGCGCCGTCGGCGGGCCCCCGCCTCTCGCCGCCCCCCGGCAGCCCGCCCCCGGTCTCACGCACCGCCACGGCGGCCGGCGTCGTGGACGCGGAAAGCCCCGCATCCTGGGCGGGATACGGGGCTTCGCTGTGATCCGGGCGCCGGATCACCCACTGGCCGGCGGCTGCCGACCGGCACTGCTCAGATGGGGCGGACCTGCTCGGCCTGCGGACCCTTCTGACCCTGGGCGATCTCGAACTCCACCCGCTGGTTCTCCTCCAGCGTGCGGTAGCCGCTGGTCTGGATGGCCGAGAAGTGGACGAACACGTCAGCACCCCCGCCGTCGACGGTGATGAAGCCGAAGCCCTTGTCTGCGTTGAACCACTTCACGGTTCCCTGCGCCATGTGTATCTCCTTCTAAAACTGGCGGCCGAGCACGCCGTGCGGCCGATTGGCCGTTTTCGAGCAGCGGTGCCTGAGGCGGCCCCCACGAAGGAGACTTCACTCAACCCACGCCATCTCTCAACAGCGTGGAACAGCAAACCACGTAGCGAAAACTCTGCACAGCCTACCGGACGAAATTCTTCGACATGTGACCTGACGGATGCCGAAGATCCGCTGGGTGGGCCCTTGCACGCGTGCGAAAAGACCCCCGCGCCGTCGCGACGACGCGGGGGCCTTCGGCGTTGTCCGGTGTCAGTCCGGCCAGCTTCCGGTGAACCGGCGTACGCCCACCGCGCCACCCCGGTCGACGGCGGCCCGGACGACCGAGAAGATCGCGCCCTGCAACGCCGCCGCCGCCAGGACCTCGCCCCAGCCGCGGTCCTCGTCGGTGGCGCTGGGCGCCTCGCCGTCGCCCGCCGTCATCTTCCACACCTGCCGGAAGATCGCGCCCGCGACCGCACCGGCGGCGATGCCCATCAGCACGCCGACCGGCTTGTACGCGGCCTTTCCGATGCCCCTGCTCACCGCTGCCTCCCCCGAACGATCATCAACACGATCACGGCCGCCACCGCGCCGGCCGCGAGGGCGACGAACGGCGTCGGGTTACGCCGTACGACGGCACCCTTCTCCTGCGCCTGCCCCCGCGCGAGCTGCGCCTTCTCCGCCGCCTGCCCGCGCACCCGGGCCACGGTCTGCGCCGCCTGGTCCCGCACCCGCTCCTTCGCCTGATCGGCGGAGGACCTCAGCCGCGCCTTGACGTCGGCCTTGGCCGCCAACGCCTCCATCGTCTCGCCCAACTCGACCCGGGTCCGCCGGATCTCCTCCCGCAGCGCCTCGGTGTCGCCGCTGCCCCGGCCGTTGCCCGTCGTCATGCCCGTCCCCTGTCCTTCACGGCGGCGGCGACCGTGTCCACGTCCGCCCGGACGCTACGGACCGCGGCCTCCGGCACCGGCGGGACCGCCTGGCTGACCTGCTTCTTGCCCACCAGGGCCAGTACGCCGGCCATCGCGAAGAGCACCACCGCGACGATCAGGGCCGCCGCCCAGGCCGGAAGCACCAGGTCGAGCAGCAGGATCGCGGTGGCGACCAGGGCACCGAGGCCGTAGAGCGCCAGCGCCCCGCCACCGCCGAAGAGACCGATGCCGATACCGGCGTGCTTGCCCTTCTGGGTCAGCTCCGCCCGGGCCAGGGCCAGTTCGTCCCGGACCAGGCGGGAGACCTGCTCCGTGGCCCGCTGCACCAGCTCGGCGGTGGACGGCTCGCTCCCGGTACGGGATGTGCGGGCGTTCGCCACGTCAGCCATGCTGTCCTCCTTTCATCATCACCGCGCTGTATGCCCGGAGTCGCCGCCCGCCAATCCTTCGCCCGGCGGTCGGTGGGCCCGGACCGCCGCGCCCCGAGCCACCGCACGGCGCGGAAGAAGATGCAGAAGCGTCGCGCAGCGGTTCCCGCCACACGCCCGGTCAAACTTCCCGAGCCAACCCACTCCGCCCGACCACCCCACGAGGCACCACCCCGCCCACACCTCCAACGCCCCGACCCCCCACAGGTCACGACCCACCCCGGCCGCCCCGCCCCGCCCCGCCCCGCGCCGCGCCGGCCGCGCCGATCATGCAGTTGTGGTGCCCCGCAAAAGACGCATTGACGGCGTACCGCCCACCACAACTCCATGATCGGCCGAGCGGGGGGGTGGGGTGGGGACGGGGAAGCCCCCCGGCGGGCGGACGGCCGGAGGGCTCCCAGGGGCGCGGGTGGGGCGGGTGGGGCGGGTGGTCAGCGGCGGGCTTCGGCGGGCTCGTCGGGGCCGACGAAGGCCTCGCTGCGGGCGTCGCCGTCGTCACTGCCGCCGAAGACCCGGGCGTCGTCGGGCAGCTCGGCGTCGGTGCGTCGGTTCACCGGCCGGCGGGGTCGCACCCACTGCCACGCCAGGTTGCTCTCCGCGTCCCCGATCTCGGTACGCATCCGGGGCATGGCCGTCGGCCGGTGGTCCCGGATCCAGGCCACCAGGTGCTCGCGCACCAGGCAGCGCAGGTCCCACAGGCTGCCGGCGTCGGCGGCGCTCACCAGGGCGCGCACCTTCACCGTCCCGCCGGTCGCGTCGGTCACCTGGAGTACGCAGACCCGGCCGTCCCACAGGTCGGTGCCCTCGACGAGCCGGCGCAGCTCCTCCCGCATGGCCTGCACCGGGATCGCCCAGTCGACGTCGAACTCGGCGGTGCCCAGCACCGCCGCCTCGGTGCGGGTCCAGTTCTGGAACGGCTTGCTGGTGAAGTACGAGGTCGGCAGGATCAGCCGCCGGTCGTCCCAGATCTGCACGACCACGTAGCTGAGCGTCAACTCCTCGACGCGGCCCCACTCCCCCTCGACCACCACGACGTCGTCGAGGCGGACCGCGTCGCTGAAGGCGAGCTGGAGACCCGCGAAGACGTTGCCCAGCAGGCTCTGCGCGGCCAGCGCGGCGACCACACCGACCACACCGGCGCTGGTCAGCACGCCGGCGCCGATGCCGCGTACGGCCGGGAAGGTCATCAGCATCACGCCGACCGCCAGCACGACGATCACCGCGATCGTCAGCCGGCGCAGCATGACCACCTGGGTACGCACCCGGCGCGCGTGCCGGTTGTCCGGCACGTCCACCCGGAACCGGGCCAGTGCGGTGTCCTCCGCGACGACGAGCAGCGAGGCGACCAGCCAGGCGACGCTGGCGATCACGCTGAGCACCAGCAGGTGCAGCAGCACCTGCCGCCACTGGTCGCCGACCGCGTAGCCGGTGCTGAACCGCACGGCGAACTGGACGGCGACGACGGTGGCGGCGACCTGGATCGACCGGTGCGCGTGGTCGGTGAGCTCGGTCAACAGCAGTGAGCGCCGACCGACCCGCCGGATCACACGGTGCGCGACCTCGACCGCGAACAGGGCGATCGCCGCCGCGGCGAGCGCGGCGACGATCGTTCCGAGGTAGCTCTGCACAGGTTCTTTCCTCCTCCTGGCGCCGGGCACGTGCTTCGGGCAAAGGCCCAATAATGCCCGGCGACGCCGGAATCGACCAGGCTCAGACCTTCCGATACCGGGACTGGAGGAAGCAGAAGACGCCGAAGGCGGCGATACCGAGCGCCACCAGGGTGAGCAGGATCTGGCCGTACGCCTGGTCGCGCAGCGTGCGCAGCGCCGCGTCGAGACCGCGGGCCTTCTCCGGGTCGTAGTTGACGGCCGCCAGGATGATCAGCAGGCCGGAGATGCCGTACGCGACGCCCTTGGAGACGTAGCCGGCCATGCCCAGCCGGCGGGTGAGCTGGCGCGTCTTCGCGTTCATCTCACCGGTCTTGAGGTGCTTCTCGAAGCGCTTGATCAGACCGTAGATCACCAGGCCGACGCCGATCGCGGCGAGCACGAGCCCGGCCAGGCCGACCAGCCAGCGGCCACCGGAGGACTCCATGGCCCTGCCGGTCAGCGCCTCCTGCTGGTCGGCGCTGTTGGAGCCGGCGTCCCTGAAGACCTTGAAGGCCGTCCAGGCGAAGTAGAGGTAGACGACGGTCCGCCCCGCCGAGGCGAGCCGCTCCCAGATCCGCTCCTTGCCGCGCTCGGCGCGGTGCCCGACGGCCGCCTCCAGCGCCTGCCAGATCGCCATGGCGAGCAGGCCGACCGCGGTGGCGACGACGAGGAACTTGCCCAGCGGCTGCGCGGCGAGGGTGCGCAGCGCGCCGGACTGGTCGCCGTCGGCGGCGGGCTTGCCGAACGCGATCTGCAACGCCAGCCAGGCGAACAGCAGGTGCACGATGCCGTAGCCGATGAAACCGACTCTGGCCAACAGTTCGAGCCACCTGCTGTTCGCCGTGCGGGAGGCGGTGGCTTCGGCGTTCCGGGTGAGTGACATGGCGCCACAATCACCGAATACGAAGATTTCCAAACCTCGGCCACCGCCGCCCCGGTCGGGTCAGTTGCCCGGGTTCCTCGACACCCTGATCTTGACCTCCTGGTCGGTGACGCTGTCGAGCGTCACCGCGAAGCCGGCGACCTCGGTGGCCTGCTGGCCCGTCGTGAGCGACAACTGCTCGCCGGCGACCTCGACGGTCACCTGGTCGCCCTGCGCGCCGATGAGCTTGGCCTCCACGCCGAGGATGGTGGCGCTGGCGTCCACGCCCCGGTCGAAGGTGACGGTGCAGGCGTCCAGGCCGCAGTCGGTGCTGGCGCCCTCGGAGCTGCAGCCGGCGAGCACGGCGACGCCGAGCGCCAGGCCGGCCAACAGGCCGGCGGCCCGGCGGGTGGGGGTCAGCGGGAAGTCAACACGTCGGTTCGTCACCCCGCCAAGGGTACGAGACATCGGCCACTGTGGCAGCGCGTGATCATCCGCGCAGGTGAGGCGCCCGCGGCAGGGGCTAGGGTCCCGGGCATGCCGTTCGACATCGCCCGCACCCGGGCCGCCTACCCCGCCCTCGCCGAGGGCTTCGTCCACCTCGACGGCGCCGGGGGCACCCAGACCGCCGGCGGAGTCGTCGAGGCGGTCGCCGCCGCCATGCGCGCGGCGGTGGGCAACCGCAGCGCCGCCTTCGCGCCCGGCCGGCGCTCGCTGGAGATGGTGGCCGCCGCCCGCTCGGCCGTGGCCGACCTGCTCGGCACCGAACCCGACGGGGTGGTGCTGGGGCCGAGCGCGACCGCGCTGACGTACACCCTGGCCCGGACCCTGGGTGCGCGGTGGCGGCCCGGCGACGAGGTGGTGGTCTCCCGGCTCGACCACGACGCGAACGTGCGCCCCTGGGTGCAGGCCGCCGAGGCGGCCGGCGCGACGGTGCGCTGGGCCGAGTTCGACCGGGACACCGCGGAGCTGCCGGCGGCCCGCTACGCGGAGCTGGTCGGCGAGCGGACCCGGCTGGTCGCGGTGACCGCGGGCAGCAACGCGACCGGCACCGTCCCGGACGTGGCGGCGATCGCCGCGACCGCGCACGCCGCCGGCGCGCTGGTCTGCGTCGACGGGGTGCACTCGGTGCCGCACGGGCCCACCGACGTCGCCGCGCTGGGCGCCGACTTCCTGGTCACCAGCGCGTACAAGTGGTCGGGGCCGCACCTGGCCGCGATGGTGGCCGCCCCGGCGACGTGGGAGGGGCTGCGCCCGGCGAAGCTGCTGCCGTCCTCCGACGCGGTGCCGGACCGCTTCGAGTACGGCACCCCGAGCTTCCCCCTGCTGGCCGGCGTCGCCGCCGCCGTGGACCACCTGGCCGGGCTGGACCCGACGGCCGTCGGAAGTCGGCGCGAGCGGCTGCTCGCCGGGCTGAGCGCCGCGCGGGCGTACGAGGAGTCGCTGCTTCAGCGGCTGCTCGCCGGGCTCGCCGCGCTGCCCGGGGTCACCGTGCTCGGCTCCCCCGCCCGGCGCTGCCCGACGGTGTCCTTCCGGCTGGACGGGCTCTCCCCGCAGCGCACCCAGGAGGAGCTGGGCGCGGCCGGCCTCTGCCTCTCCGCCGGCGACTACTACGCGTACGAGTACTTCCAGGTGATGGGGCTGCGGGACAGCGGCGGGGCGGTGCGCGCCAGCCTCTACCACTACAACACGGTCGACGAGGTGGACCGGTTGCTCGGCGAACTGGACCGGCTCGCCGGCCGCGGGGGCAGAATGGCCGGGTGAGCACCCTGGTCGAGGACAATCCCGCCAAGCACCGGTTCGAGATCCTGGTCGACGACGCGCTGGCCGGGTTCACCGCGTACCTGCCGCGCGGCGAGGTGCTGGTCTTCACCCACACCCAGGTCGACCCGAGGTTCCAGAACATGGGCGTCGGCGCGGCGCTGGTCCGGGGCACCCTCGACCAGCTCCGCGAGCGCGGCACGACGGTGGTGCCGCGCTGCCCGTTCGTCGCGGCCTTCATCGGCCGCCACCCCGAGTACGCCGACCTGGTCACCACCGAGGCGTAACCCCGTCAGCGGCCCGTCAGCAGCCCGACTGCGGCGTGGGCGGCGGCGCGGGTGGCGCCGTGGGTCGCGACGTGGACCGCGCCGGTGACCAGCTCGGGCACGCCCAGCTCGACCACGACCGCGTCCGGGCGCGCGGCCAGCGCACGGCTCACCGACGCCCGCATCCAGTCGTGCCGGTGCAGGTCGCGCACCACCAGCACCACGCACCGGCCGGCCGCCCCGGCGGTCGGGTCGGCGGGCACGTCGGCCTCGGCGTAGCGGACGGTGGTGGTGCCGGCGAGCTGGTCGGCCAGGGGGGCGGCGAGCCCCCACGGGGTCTCCGGACCGATCGCGATGTTGCGCGGCGGCTCGAACTCGACCACGTGGGCGGGGCCGGCCAGCGGCAGCGCGCCGACGCCGGCGGGCGCGGTGGTGACGCGTAGCGCCCGGCGGGCGGCGGCCAGCCCGACGGCCGAGCCGGCGGCGGTCGGGCGGGGCCGGGGCGGCCGTTCGGCCCGGGCGGCCACGGTCCAGGCGGCGAGCTGCCCCACCCGCTTGGCCGCCTCGGCGAGGCGTTCCTCGGGCAGGTCGCCGGCGACGACCGCGGCGACGATGGCGTCCCGCAGCAGCCGGGCCGATCCCTCGTCGGCGCGCTCCCCGCCGACGCAGATCGCGTCGGCGCCGGCGGCGAGGGCACGCACCGCCGCGCCCGCGAAGCCGTACCGGTCGGCGACCGCCCGCATCTCCACCGCGTCGGTGACCACGACGCCGGAGAAGCCCAGCTCGTCGCGGAGCAGCCCGCCCAGGATCCGGCTGCTGAGGGTGGCCGGCAGCTCCGGGTCCAGCGCCGGCACCAGCAGGTGGCCGGTCATCACCGCCTGCACCCCGGCGGCCACGGCGGCCCGGAAGGGGGCCAGCTCCACGGCGTCGAGGCGGGGCCGGTCGGCGGCGATCCGGGGCAGGTCGTGGTGCGAGTCGACCTGGGTGTCGCCGTGCCCGGGGAAGTGCTTGGCGCAGGCGGCGACCCCGCCCGCCTGGAGGCCGCGCACCCAGGCGGCGGTGTGCCGGGCGACCAGCGCCGGCTCGGCGCCGAAGGCGCGTACGCCGATCACCGGGTTGCCCGGGTTGGAGTTGACGTCGGCGTCGGGGGCGTAGTTGAGGGTGATCCCCAGCGCGGCGAGGTCGGCACCCAGGTCGCGGGCGACCTCCTCGGTCAGCGCCGGGTCGTCCACCGCGCCGAGGGCGAAGTTGCCGGGCCGGGAGCTGCCCCGGGCGGACTCGATGCGGGTCACGTCGCCGGCCTCCTCGTCGATGGCGACGACGACGTCGGGGCGCTCGGCGCGCAGGGTGGCGGTGAGGGCGGCCACCTGCTCCGGGTGGACCACGTTGCGGGCGAAGAGCACCACGGAGCCGAGGCCCTCGCCGAGCCAGCGGCAGATCCAGGGTGGCGGCGTGGTGCCGACGAATCCCGGTTGCAGGACGGCGGCGGCCAGGGCCGTCAGGCTCCCGGCGGGGGCGCTCACGCCGGCCCGCCCGCGTGGTGGCTGATGTGTCGCTCGCTCATGCGGTCGTCGTACCCCCGTCTTCTCCGCGCCCGGCGGCCCGCCACCGGCGGCGGTGCTGACATGGTCACACCGTGCGAGGAAATAGTCAATAAACCTTACAGTTGCCCTCGGGCGCGGAGCTGGGGACAGTTCGGGGATGGATCCCCTGCTGCTGGCCGACGCGACGAGCCCGGCCGACATCCCCGGCGTACGCCTGCTCGGCCTGGTCGTCGGCGGCCTGTTGCTGCTCGCCGCGATCCGCGCGATGTTCCGGCGCTGAGCGCGCCGCGTCCCGGCGCCGGCGCCCGGGATTCGGCGGCGGCGACCGGGGTACCGCCTGCCTCGTTGGACCGGTACGACACCGCGAGGGGGAACCATGAGGATCGGCTACTTTCTGTCCACCGAGGAGTACACGCCGGCCGAGCTGCTGGAGCAGGCGCGCGGCGCGGAGCGGGCCGGCTTCGAGGCGCTCTGGATCTCCGACCACTACCACCCGTGGACCGACGCGCAGGGGCAGAGCCCCTTCGTCTGGTCGGTGATCGGCGCGCTCAGCCAGGTCTGCCAGCTCCCGGTCACCACCGCCGTGACCTGCCCGACCGTGCGCATCCACCCGGCCGTCGTGGCGCAGGCGGCGGCCACCAGCGCGGTCATGCACTCCGGTCGGTTCGTGCTCGGGGTGGGCAGCGGCGAGGCGCTCAACGAGCACATCCTCGGCGACGCCTGGCCGCAGACCGACGTCCGGCTGGAGATGCTCCAGGAGGCCGTCGAGGTGATGCGCGAGCTGTGGCGGGGCGGCTTCGTCAACCACCACGGCAAGCACTACACCGTCGAGCACGCCCGGATCTACACGCTGCCGGACACTCCCCCGCCGGTCTACGTCTCGGGCTTCGGCCCCAAGGCGGTCGACCTGGCGGCCCGCATCGGCGACGGCTTCGTCAACACCTCGCCCGACGCGGAGCTGGTCCGGCGGTTCCGGGAGGGCGGCGGTGGCGACAAGCCGTGCCAGGCCGGCTTCAAGGCGGCGTACGCGCAGACCGAGGAGGAGGGGATGCGGATCGCGTACGAGCGCTGGCCGAACGCCGGGGTGCCCGGCGAGCTGTCCCAGGTGCTGCCGTCGCCGCGACACTTCGAGCAGGCCGCCGAACTGGTCCGCCCGGAGATGATGAAGGACGCGTTCGTCTGCGGTCGGGACGTCGACGGGCACCTGGCGAAGATCGAGGAGTACGCCAAGGCCGGCTTCGACGAGGTCTACGTGGCCAACACCGGCCCGAACTGGCAGGGCCTGCTCGACCTCTACCAGCGCGAGGTCTTCCCCCGCGTGCGCTGACCGCGACGTCTGTCGGGGCGCCCGGGCCGTGGCCGGGCGCCCGGCGGACTCCGGCGGGTTGCCCGGGAGCCCCGGCGTTCGGCGCCGGAAGGAGCGGACCAGGTCACGTCGGGCGGCGGTTTCGCCGCTGATCAAGGCGGGTACCTCCGGCCCTCGATGAAACTGTCCACGCACTCCACGACACTGCGCCGCGCGGCCAAGAGCCTCTTCGGCTGGACGGCGCTGCGGCCCCACCAGTTGGCCGCCATGCGGGCGGTCATGAAGCGCCGCGACGCCCTGGTGGTGCTGCCCACCGGCGCCGGCAAGTCGGCGATCTACCAGATCCCGGCCAGCCTGATCCCCGGCCCGACCGTGGTGATCTCGCCGCTGCTCGCCCTGCAACAGGACCAGATCGCGGCGCTCAACGAGCGGCAGCGACCCGAGCTGCGCGCGGTGCGGATCAGCTCGGACGAGTCGGCCGCCCAGCAGGCGGAGGCGATCGCCGAGATCCGCGACGGGCGCGCGGAGTTCCTCTTCATCACCCCGGAGCAGCTCGCCAACCCCGACCGGATGGCCGAGGTGAAGTCGCTGAAGCCGGCGCTGGTGGCGATCGACGAGGCACACTGCATCTCCGCCTGGGGGCACGACTTCCGCCCCGACTACCTGGCGCTCGGCCACCTCATCGACGGCATCGGCCGGCCGCCCGTGGTGGCGCTGACCGCCACCGCCTCCCCGCCCGTACGCGACGACATCATCGCCCGGCTGCGGCTGACCGAGCCCGAGGTGGTGGTCTCGGGGCTGGACCGGCCGAACCTGTTCCTCGAGGTGGCACACTGCCCGACGGAGGACTACCGGTGGCGGCGGCTGATCGCCCTGCTGCGCGACGACACCCGGCCCGGCATCATCTACGTGCCCACCCGGCGCTCCGCCGAGGAGCTGTCGGCCCGGCTCACCGACGCCGGCTTCCCGGCCCAGTACTACCACGGCGGGATGGCGGCCGGGGCCCGCGCCGAACTGCACGAGGCGTTCCTCGCCGACCAGGTGCCGATCATGGTGGCGACCTCGGCCTTCGGCATGGGCATCGACAAGCCGAACATCGCCTGGGTGGTCCACATGGCGCTGCCGGACTCGCCGGACAGCTACTTCCAGGAGATCGGGCGGGCCGGCCGCGACGGCGCCCCGGCCCGGGTGCTGCTGCTGTGGCAGGCCGAGGACGTCGGGCTGCAACGCTTCTTCAGCGGCGGCCTGCCGGACGCCGACGAGCTGCGCGACCTGTCCGCGTTGCTGCGTAAGAAGGCACGGAACAAGAAGGAGCTGCGCGAGGTCACCGGGCTCGGCCCGCGCAAGCTCGGCCAGTACCTCGCCCTGCTGGAGCAGGTCGGCGCGGCCGAACCGAGGGCGAAGCAGCGTACCGGCGCCCCCCGCTACTCCCCCGCCCCCGTGGACGCCGCCGCGGCGGCCCTGGCGGAGGCCGAGCGGCAGCAGACCGTGACCCGGTCGCGTACCGACATGATGCGGGCCTTCGCCGAGACCACCGCCTGCCGGGGGCAGACGCTGCTGGCCTACTTCGGCGAGCAGATGACCCAGGTCTGCGGGCACTGCGACAACTGCCACGCCGGCACCAGCACCCCCGACGACGGCGCGGTCGGGCCCTTCCCCGTGCACAGCCAGGTCCGGCACCCGGAGTGGGGGCACGGCCTGGTGCTGAGCTACGAGGAGGACCGGATGACGGTTCTCTTCGACGAGGTGGGGTACAAGACGCTGTCCGTCAGCGTGGTGTCCGAACAGGGCCTGCTGACCCTCGACTAGCCTGAGCCGGGCACCGCTGGCGGGGCCGTGGACGACGAGCGACAACAGTGCGGAAGGGGCGTTGCCGTGATCGAGCAGCCGGCGTACACCGGATTCGGTTTCTCCGACGAGGAGTGGGGGCTGCTGGTCGGCCTGCCCCAGTCGGTGCTGACCGCGGCGAGCGCCGCCGAGTCCGACGGCACCCGGCGCACCATGGCCGAGAACGCCGCCGGGCTGGAGACCATCGCCGCCGGCCGGGAGTCGGCCAGCCCGCTGGTCGCGGCCGTGGCCGGCGAGATCGTCACCCGGGTGGGCGACCCGGAGGCCGGCGAGGAGATGCCGGTCATCGCGCCGTCCGACCCGCGCGCCTACCTGGAGGACGTACTGGGCCGGGCCAGGGAGGCGGCGGCGCTGCTGGCCGCCCGGACGGACGAGGGCGAGGCCGGTGCGTACAAGCACTGGCTGGTGGACATCGCCGAGCAGGTGGTGGGCGCGGCGTCCAGCGGCGGCATCCTGGGCCTCGGCGGGGACGTCGTCAGCGACTCGGAGCGCCGCTTCCGCGACCGGCTCTCCCAGGTCCTCAACGACTGACGCGACGACGACGGCGGCACCGGACGGGGTCCGGTGCCGCCGTCGCGCGTTCCGTCGCGGGTGAGCGCCCGTGCCGGTGGCCGGTGGCGGCCGGCGCGGTCTGCCCGTGGCGGTCAGGCCACGCGGCTGGCGGTCAGGCCACGCGGCGGCGGAACAGCACGGCGGCCAGCAGCACCGAGACCGCCAGGATGCCCAGGCACCAGGCCACCGCCAGGGCCGGGGCGGTGCCCGTCGGGGTGCCCAGCAGCAGGGCCCGCAGCGTCTCGATGACGGGCGTGACGGGCTGGTGGTCGGCGAAGCCGTGGATCCAGCTCGGCATCGTCTCCACCGGCACGAACGCGCTGCTCGGATAGGGCAGGAACATCGCCAGGAAGGTGAAGCCGCTGGCGGCCTCCGGGGTGCGGGCCAGCAGGCCGATGGCCGCCGACAGCCAGGACACCGCGAGCAGGAAGAGCAGCAGCACCCCGAACGCGGCCAGCCAGCGCAGCGGCGTGACGACCGGGCGGAAGCCGATGCCGACGGCGATGGCCAGCACCAGCACCGTGGAGACGGTGTTGCGGGCGATGCTGGCGGCGACGTGCCCGCCGAGGATCGCGGTGGCGCTGACGTCCATCGTGCGGAACCGCTCGATGACCCCGTTGGTCAGGTCGGTGCTCACGCTGACGGCGGTGGTCGCCGCGCCGAAACTGGCGCAGAGCAGCAGGACGCCGGGCACGACGTAGGTGACGTACCGGGTGCCGGTGTCGATCGCGCCGCCGAACAGGTAGACGAAGAGCAGCATCAGCAGCACCGGCAGCAGCAGCGACGTGAGCAGCGCGTCGACGTTGCGGCGGGACAGCCGTACGCAGCGCGCCACCATGACGAGGGTCTCGCCGGCACGGGTCGGTCGCAGGGTCAGCTCAGACACCGGCCGCCTCCCGCCCGACGGTCACCGGGTCGCCGGTGAGGGTGAGGAAGACGTCGTCCAGGGTCGCCTCGCGGACGGTGAACCGGGTGAGCCCCTGCCGGTCGGGGTCTACCTCGTCGAGCAGGTGGCGGATCTCCGGCGCGCCGCCGTCGGTGGCGACCGCCAACTCCAGCCGGGCCGGATCGCGGTGCGTGACCCGCCCGCCGAGGCGGTGCGCCGCCTCGGCGAAGCTGCGCGCGTCCCGCAGCGTCAGCTCCAGCCGGTGGGCGCCGAACCGGCGCTTGAGGTCGTCCGCGCTCCCCTCGGCGACCAGCCGGCCCCCGTGCAGCACCGCGACCCGGTCGGCGAGCCGGTCGGCCTCCTCCAGGTACTGCGTGGTGAGCAGCACCGTCACCCCGGCACCGGCCAGCTCGGCGACCACCTCCCACAGCCCCTGCCGGCTGCGCGGGTCGAGGCCGGTGGTCGGCTCGTCGAGGAAGATCACGGACGGCTCGCCGACCAGGCTGGCCGCGAGGTCGAGGCGGCGGCGCATCCCGCCGGAGTAGGTCACCACCCGCCGCCCACTGGCGGCGACCAGGTCGAAGCGCTCCAGCAGGTCCGTGGCGCGCCGCCGGGCGGCGGCCGGAGCCAGCCCGGCCAGCCGGGCCATCATGTGCAGGTTCTCCGCCCCCGTCTGCTGGTCGTCGAGCGCCGCGTGCTGGCCGGCGAGGCTGATCGTCCGCCGGACGCGGCTCCGGTCGCGGACCACGTCGTGGCCCTCCACGCGGGCCACGCCCCCGTCGGGCGTGGTGAGCGTGGCCAGGATCCGGACCGTCGTGGTCTTGCCCGCCCCGTTGGGGCCGAGCAGGGCGTGCACGCTGCCCCGGGCGACCCGCATGGTCAGGCCGTCGAGCACCGCCACCCCGCCGTAGGACTTGCGTAGGTCGACGATCTCCACCGCCGCGACTGTTGTCCCCATCGCCCCTCACCCTCCATCTTCTGCGTACGTCGTACGCCGTTCTGCGTGCACCATACGCAGAAGCTAGGATGGCGGTCAACACCGCGTACCGGGGGTGAGGATGAGCGACGCCGACGTCGAGCTGCCGGAGAGCATCGAGCTCGCCTGGGGCCTGCGGGAACGGCCCGGCAAGGGGCCCCGCCGCAGCCTCACCATGCGGCAGCTGGTGGCCGCCGGCATCCGGGTGGCCGAGGCCGACGGGCTGGCGGCGGTGTCGATGAGCCGGGTCGCCGGCGAGCTGGGCGTGGCGACCATGTCGCTCTACCGCTACGTCTCCGCCAAGAGCGACCTGCTGGACCTCATGGCCGACGTCGCGTACGGGGACCCGCCCGCGCCACGCGGCCCGGACGAGGGCTGGCGGCCGGCGCTCGCCCGCTGGGCGCTGGCCAACGTGACGGCCATCCACCGCCACCCGTGGATCCGGCAGATCCCGATCAGCGGCCCGCCGTTGGGCCCGAACCAGGTGCGCTGGATGGAGCAGGGGCTGGCCGCCCTGCGCGGCACCGGCCTGCGCGGCATCGAGCGGCTGTCGACCATCATGCTGGTCAGCGGGTACGCCCGGAACTGGGCCACGCTCACCGCCGACCTCGACGAGGCCGCGGCGCGCGAACAGATCGACCCCGACGACGCCGGGGCACGGTACTGGCACCAGCTCGCCCGACTGACCCGCCACGGCGCCTATCCGGCGATCCGGGAGCTGCTGGCGGAGAGCGCCGAGGGACAGCAGGACGAGGTGTTCGACACGGAGTGGCAGTTCGGCCTCGACCGGATCCTCGACGGCGTCGAGGCGCTGATCCGCGGCCGGACCGCCACGGACTGAGCCGACCCCCGGCCGTCGCCCCCGGCTCCGCCGACCGGAAGCGTCCTGGGCGGTCCCGGCGCCCACGATGGACAATGGCCACCGGACCGGCGCGAGGACGGGGGAGCGGATGCTTCGGCGGATCACCGTCGACACCGAACAGGTGCCGGCGGCCGAACGCTTCGACATGTGGCTCGACCTCGTGGCGCGTACGGCCTCGCCGCTGCGGATCCGCACGGAGCACGCGCACGACTTCGCCGCCCGGGCGGAGATCGTCGAACTCGGCCCGATCCAGGTGGTCAACTACCGGTACCCGTCGCTGGAGGGCGTCCGGACGCCGAGGCTGGGGCGCGAGTCGGCCCCGGAGATCTACACGCTGGCGCTCACCGTCGACGGCGACGGCGCGGCCAGCCAGGCCGGCCGGAGCAGCGTGCTCGGGCCGCAGGAGTTCATCTTCTACGACGGGTCGCGGCCGCACGGGGTCCGGCACATCGGCGACGACGGCGGCCGCGAGCCGGCCCGGTCCGTCGTGGCGATCATCCCGCACGCCGCGTTGCCGCTGCCGCCGGACCGGCTGGCGCCCCTGCTCGGCGGCCGGATGTCGGGCACCGAGGGGATCGGCGCGCTGCTGGCCCAGTTCCTCCTCCAGATCGCCCACCACTCCGAGCAGTACCACGCCGCCGACGCCGCCCGGCTCGGCGCCGTCGGGCTCGACCTGGCGTCCACCATGCTCGGACGGCACCTCGTGGCCGAGGACGCCGTGCCGACCGAGGTCCGCCGGCGCGCGCTCGTCGCCCAGGCGCGGGCGTACATCCAGCGGCACCTCGGGGACGCGACGCTGAGCCCGCAGGTCGTGGCGGACGCGCACCACGTCTCGCTGCGTACGCTGCACCGGCTCTTCGAGGCCGAGGAGTCGACGGTCGCGTCGTACATCCGCGAGCTGCGGCTGGCGCGGTGCCGGCACGACCTCGCCGACCCCGGTCTGCGCGGCCAGCCGATCCAGGCGATCGCGGCCCGCTGGGGCTTCCCCGACAAGGCGCACTTCAGCCGGGTCTTCCGCAAGGCGCACGGCGTCGGGCCGCAGTCCTGGCGGGCCGCCCAGGCGGAATGAGCGGCACGGGAAGTCAACTCGGCGGCATCCACGGTCAACCCGGTCGGGGCAGACTGGCACCGAGGTGGCCGATCCCGCCCCGCCACGGCACCGGTCGGGATCGGACCGCCGACGAAGGCCGGTGGCGTGCCGCCCGCCGCCACGGGGGAGGCGGGCGGCCGCCCGGTGACCCGGCCCGGCCCCAGCGCCCCTCGCCGAGGACCGGCGCCGGGGCCGCGTCAGGCGTCCTCCAGCAGTTCGAGCACGATCCGCTCGGCCTTCTCGCGGGGCGTCGCGGGGTCCACCGGGGCCACCACGCCGTCGTGGAAGAGGTCGACCACGCGCGGGTCGACGTAGGACGTGCGGGCCACGGTGGCGGTGTTGCCGAGCAGCTCCGCGACGTCGCGCATCACCGCCGCGACCGCCCGCTTGCGGGCGGTCGCCGAGCGCGGCGGGCCCGCCGTCGCCAGTTCGGTCGCCGCCAGCACCGTGGCGTGCCAGGTGCGGAAGTCCTTCGCCGTCATCTCCCCGCCGCTGGCGTCCCGCAGGTACTCGTTGACCTCGTCGCTGCGCACGTCGCGCCAGTCCGCGCCGTCCCGGTAGCCGAACAACCGGTCGGCCGAGCGGCGCTGGCGGCGCAGGTTGACCAGCACCCGGCACAGCTCCGGATCCTCGATGCGACGCACCTGCTCGATGCCGCCCTTCGCGGGGAACTCGAACACCACGCAGCCGCCCCGGGACCGGGCGTGCTCGGGGCGCAGCGTCGAGACCCCGAACGTCGGGTCGTCGCCGGCCGCGTACTGGTCGCTGCCGACCCGGAACATCCCCATGTCCAGCAGCCGGGTCACCGTCGCCAGCACCCGGTCGCGGTGCAGCCCCCGGCCGGACAGGTCCCGCCCGACCCGCTCGCGCAGCACCGGCAGCCGGCGGGCCACCTCGAGCACGTGGTCGAACTTCGCCTCGTCGCGCTTCTGGCGCCACTTCGGGTGGTAGAGGTACTGCTTGCGCCCGGCCGCGTCGATGCCGGTGGCCTGGATGTGCCCGTTCGGGTACGGACAGATCCACACGTCCCGCCAGGCCGGCGGGATCACCAGCGCGCGCAGCCGGCCCAGCCGGTCGGGGTCGCGGACCGGTTGCCCGGACGGGTCCAGGAAGAGCCAGCCCCGACCGCGCCGGCGTCGCCCGTACCCCGGCCCGCCCGGATCACTACGCCGCAACCGCACCGGAGCCACGCACCGCCCGTTCCACCTCGTCCACGGCGGTCACCACGTCGTCGACACCGATGCCCGCCAACGTCGGGTGGCTTCCTACCCCGTCCCACCGGGGCCAGTCCCCCGCGCCCGCCCACAGCGCCCGGTGCCGGGGCCGGTCCGGCGGCGGACCCCACAGCGCCGGGGGGACCGGGCCGAAGAGCACCACCGACGGGGTGCGGTAGCCGGTCGCGAGGTGCGCGACGCCCGTGTCCCCGCTGACCACCAGCCGGGCGTACGCCACCAGCGCGGCCAGCCGGCCCAGGTCCGTCCGGCCGGCCAGCACCGCGTCGGCGGGCAGCCCCGCGGCGTCCGCGATCCGCTGCGCCGTGGCCCGCTCGTCGGGGCTGCCGGTGAGCACCACCCGGTGCCCCCGGGCGGCCAGTTCCCGGGCCAGCGCGGCGAAGCGTCCGGGCGGCCAGCGCTTCGCGGGGATCTTGGAGCCGGGGTGCAGCACGGTCGCGCCGGCCGGGGCGCCGCCGGAGGGCGGGCGCCGCAGGTCCAGGTCGGTGCGGTCGGCGGGGATGCCGTACCAGTCGAGGAGCCGGCACCAGCGGTCGACCTCGTGTTCGTCGTCGCGCCATTTCGGCCCGTCGTGGTGGCCCGCCCGCGGGCTGGCGTAGGCGAGCAGCCGGCCGGGGCGGGCGCCGGTGAGCAGGCGGTGCGACTCGGGGCCCCGGCCGTGCAGGTTCACGGCGACGTGCGGCGTCCGCAGGGCCGGGTCGGGGCGACCGAGCCCGTCCGTGGGCACCAGCCGGTCGACGCCGCCCACCAGGTCGACCAGCGGCGCCAGCCAGCCGGGGGCCGCCAGGACGAGGTCCCGGTCGGGGTGGGCCGCGCGCAGGGCGCGCAGGGCCGGCACGGCGGTGGCGAGGTCGCCGACGCCGAGGGCGCGCAGGGCGAGGATCACGGGTAGGAGGTCTCCTGGTCGGCGCAGACGACCATCTCGCGGACGGCGCAGCCGGCGGGTTGGGACAGCGCGAACATGACGGCGGCGGCGGTGTCGGCGGGGTCGTTCAGGACGGCGTCGGGACCGGGCCGGTACGCGGCGTCGCGGTCGTCGAAGAAGGCCGTGCGCATGCCGCCCGGAACGAGCAGCGTGACGCCGACCCTGCCGGCGAGTTCGGCGGCGAGGGCCCGGGTGAAGCCGACGACCCCGAACTTCGCGGCGCAGTAGGCGGTCGCGTCGGCGACCGCCTTGACCCCCAGCGTGGAGGCGACGGTGACGATGCTCCCCCGGGAGGTCTCCAGGAAGGGCAGGGCGGCCCGCACCACGGCCGCCGTGGCGAGCAGGTCCACGGCCACGATCCGGTCCCAGGTCTCGCCGGGCACGTCCGCCAGCTTCCCGGGCACGTCCATCCCCGCCGCGGTCACCACCGCGTCCAGCCCGCCCGAGCGCTCGGCGAGCTGCCGGGTGGCGGCCTCGGCGGCGCGGGTGTCGGCCAGGTCGCACTCCACCCACGGCACCCCGTCGGCGGGCGCCTGCCGGTCCAGCACCAGCGGTCGACCGCCGGCCCGGGCCACGGCCGCGACCACGGCGGCACCCAGGCCGCTCGATCCGCCGGTGACCAGCACGGTCCGCCCCGCGCCGGGCGGCCCGCCGCTCATCGGGTGCCCTCCGCCGTGCTCGGCCCCGCGGCGGGCCGGCCGGAGCGCGCCCGTGGGCGCTCGCCGCCGGAGGGCGCCGAGGCTCCACCGGGGGCGGGGCCGGGTGGCGGCGCACAGGTCGGTGGCACGGTGCCGGTGAGCGGCGGCCCGACCGCGACGGCGGTACCGGTCGACCGGGCGGTGGCGATCAGCCCGGTCGTGGAGCGGCCGTCCAGGTACGGCACCACCACGGCGTTGCCGCCCCAGCGGCGCAGGACCTCCGCCTCGGGCAGAGCGGGCTCGCCGCCGTCGCCGGCGTAGTCGCCACCCTTCACCCAGACGTCCGGCCGCAGCCACGACAGCGCCGCGTGCGGGGTGGCCTCGTCGAAGATCATGACCGCGTCGACGCAGCTCAGCGCCGCGAGCAGCCGGGCCCGGTCGCCCTGCGGGATCACCGGGCGGTCCGCGCCCTTCAGCCCCGTCACGCTCGCGTCGGAGTTGAGGCAGACCACCAGGCAGTCGCCGAGCTGCCGGGCGGCCTGCAACGTCGCCACGTGCCCGGCGTGCAGCAGGTCGAAGCAGCCGCCGGTGGCCACCACCGTCCCGCCGGACGCGCGTACCGCCGACACCACGCCGGCGGCCGCGGCCACGCCGACGCGCTCGCCGCCGGGGCCGGAGACCGCCGGCGGCAGCGGACGCACCGGCCGCGGCAGCGCCGTCGCCACTCCCCCGCCGGCCACGTACGCCGACGCCTCGGCGACCGCCTCCTGAACCGCCTCCGAGACCAGCGCCCCCCGGGCCAGGGCGAGGCCGGCGGTGGCCGCGAACCGGTCACCGGCCCCGCAGGTGTCCCCCTCGGCGGTGGCCGGGGCGGGCACCACCATCGGCGTCGCGCCGGCGTGGCAGAGCAGCGCGCCGTCCCCGCCCAGGGTCACCGCGACCGCGCCGGCGCGCCAGCGCTGGCGCAGCCCCTGCGCGCCCCGCGCCGCCGTCGCCAGCCGGGTCGCCCCCGGCGCGACGGTGACCAGCTCCCGCACCTCGGACTCGTTGGGCGTCACCAGGTGCACCCCCGGGACGGCCGCCGGCCCCCGCGGGTGCGGGTCCCAGACCACCGGCGCCCGGGTCGCGGCGAGGGCCGCCCGCAGCGCGGGCTGCCGGGCGACGCCCCGGCCGTAGTCGCTGACCAGCACGGCGGAGGCCCGGGCGATCACCCGCAACACCGCCTCGGACGGCTCGCCCGGCGTAGCGGCCGCCCCGCCCCGGTCGTGGCGCAGCAGCACCCGGCCCCGGGCGCGCAGCCGGACCTTCTCCGGCGTGCCGCCACGCAGCCCGAGGGGATACACCTGCACGCCCGCGTCGGTGAGCAGCGAGGCGAGCCGGGCACCTCCCGCGTCGTCCGCCAACGCGGTCACCAGCACCACCTCGGCGCCCTGCGCGGCGGCGAACACCGCGGCCAGCCCGGCGCCACCGGGCCGGTCGACGTGCGCGGTCTCGTCCAGCACCGGCACGGGCGAGTCCGGGCAGAGCCGGTTCACCACCCCCTCGACGTCCCGGTCCAGCAGGGTGTCACCGACCACCACGACGGGTCCCCTCACGCTTCCCCCCTCATCACGCCTGGACCTGCTGACCTGCGCCGCCGTCGAGCACCACCTCGACCCCGGTCCGTACGGGCGCGGCGGGCAGCGCCCGCTCGACGTACTCGCAGAGGAGGTGGCTGGTCACGAGATGGAGTTCCTGGACGACCTGGCTGTCGGGTGAGCCGACGGCGAGGACGTCGTGGCACAGCTCCGCCAGGGGGTTGGGGGCGGGACCGGTGAGGGCCCAGCAGGTGAGTCCGCCGTCGCGGCCGGCACGGGCGGCGGCGAGCAGGTTGGCGCTGGTGCCGCTGGTCGACAGCAGCAACAGGACGTCGCCGTGGCGGCCGTGGGCGCGTACCTGGCGGGCGAAGACCTCGTCGTAGCCGTAGTCGTTGCCGATGGCGGTCAGCGCGGAGGTCTCCGCGTGCAGCGCGATGGCGGACAGGGGCTGACGGTCGTCGCGGAGCTTCCCGACGAGTTCGGCGGTGAGGTGCTGGGCCTCGGCGGCGCTGCCGCCGTTGCCGGCGACCAGCAGCCGGCCGCCGTCGACCAGCCGACGCGCGAGGGCCTCGCCCCACCGGGCCAGCAGCGTCTCGTGCGCCCGGAAGGGCACCAGCGCCGCCGCCAGGTTCGTCAGGTGCGTGTCCAGCGGCGTGGGCGCCACCATCAGGCCACCACCCGGGTCGGCCGGCGGACCGCCGCCACGTCGCCGTAGACCTCCACCAGCCGCTCCGCGGTGGCCGCCCAGGAGTACCGGCGCCGGGCCCGTTCCCGGGCCGCCGTCGCGTACGCGAAGCGGCGGATCCGGTCGTCGAGCAGCCCCTGGATGGCGGCGCCCAGCGCACGGGGGTCCCGGGCCGGCACGAGGTCGCCGGTGACGCCCTCGACCACGGTGTCCTTGATCCCGCCGACGGCGGTGCCCACCACGGGCACACCGCACGCCATCGCCTCCAGCGGGGTGAGCCCGAACGGCTCGTACCAGGGGGCGGCCACCAGGACGTCGGCCGAGCGGTACCAGCGGCCCATCTCCTCGCGGGGCACCGCGCCGACCAGCCGCACCCGGTCGGCCACCCCGCAGCTGACCGCCAGGGCGCGCAGCCGGCGGGCGTACGGGTCGGTCTCCAGCAGGCCGGCGGGCGGGCCGCCGACCACCACGCACTCGGCCTCGGGCACGTACGTCATCGCCCGGACGACGGTCTGGAAGCCCTTGCGCTCGACCAGCCGGCCGACGGTCAGGATCCGCGGCCGGCCGTCCTCCCGCTCGGCGGTCGGCCCGAGCGGGGCGAAGGTGCCCAGGTTGACCCCGGACGGCACGACCGTCATCCGGGACCGGGGCACGCCCATCCGGACCAGCTCGCCGACCTCGTCCCGGCACTGGGCGATGACCCGGTCGACGGCCCGGCCCAGCTCCCGCTCGTAGCCGATGCGGCGGGCCGGGCTGGTGTCCTGCACGCCCTGGTGCCGCCGCTTGACCACCCCCAGGGCGTGGTACGTCTGCACGACCGGCACCCCGGTCTGCCGGCTGGCGGCCAGCGCGGCGAGCCCGCTCATCCAGAAGTGCGCGTGGATCACCTCGGGCATCCAGTCGCCGCCCCGCCACCGGTCGACCAGCCAGCGGCTGAACTCCCTCATGTGCGGCAGCAGAGCGTCCTTGGCGACCGGCTCGGCCGGCCCCGCCGGGACGTGCACCACGTCGTAGCCGTCGGCGCTGCGTACCGTGACCGGCAGGTCCACCGCGTCGCGGCGGGTGTAGACCCGCACGTCGTGTCCGGCGGCCGCGAGGGCTGCGGAGAGCTCGGCGACATGCGTGTTCTGACCGCCGGCGTCCTCGCCGCCCAGGATGGCGAGCGGGCTGGCGTGCTCCGAGATCATCGCGATGCGCATACTTCCTCCTCCAGCAGCCGGTCCCAGTCGGCGAGGAAACGGTCGAGGCCGTAGCGGTCCCGGGCGGCGACGCGGGCCCGTTCCCCCGCCCGGCGCGCCTCCGCCGGTTCGTCGACGAACCGGCGGGCGGCGTCGAGCAGGGTGTCGAGCCGGGTGGACAGCGCCCCCGCCCCGGGTGGCACCGCCATCGCCGCCTCGGTGGCGGCCAGCGCGACCACCGGCATCCCGATGGACATCGCCTCGATCAGGCTCAGCCCCAGCGAGGTCCACCGGCACAGGTGCAGGTACGCCCGCCGCCGCCCCAGCTCGGCGTGCATCCGGTGCTGGGGGACGTCGTCGTGGCTGGCCAGCCGGTCCGCCGGCAGGCCCAGGTGCTCGGCCAGCCCGGCCACCTTCATGCCGAAGACGTCCAGCGGGGCGATCTCGGCGAAGCGGGGCAGCAGGTCGGTGCCGGTGACCCGCCAGCGGCGTACCGGCTCGTTGATCACCACCGCGAGCCGGTCGAGTTCGCCGGTGTACTCGGCGGCGGGGGTGACGATGCCGTGGTCGACCACCGTCGTGCGGGTGGTGCCGGTGTCCCAGAACAGCTCGTTGAACCCGGTGACGTGGGCGATGAGCAGGTCGTCGCGGTCGGCCATGGGGTGCCGGCTGTCGGGCACGTCGCCGTCCTTGGGCGTGTTGTGCTCGACGTAGACGGCCGGGACGTCGCGGCCGGGCCGCCGGCCGAGCCACTGCTCGGCGAGGTCGATCTCCTCGGGGCGTTGCAGGACGACCAGGTCCACGTCCGCGGTGCGCAGCTGCTCGGGGGTCACCTCGACGGCCGTGTCGGGCCACGGGTAGGTGCGGGCGCGGCCGAGGCCGTACGGGTCCCGGTCCGGGGTGACGGGCACCAGGTACCGGTGCTTGCCGTGCACGAACGACGTGGTCCAGGAGCCGTGCACATGCCACAGGAGCAGGTTCATCGGCCACTCCCGCCGGTGCGGACCCCCGCCGGCACGCCGCCTGCCCGGCCGGCGACGGGCGGTGCCGGCCGGACCGGTGGGGCCACCCCGAGCAGCCGCAACCCGTCGAGCACCTGCCCGGGTTCGACGCCGCTGAGGCAGGGGTGCCCGGGCACCGGGCAGCGCGCGGCGCGGGTGTCCCGGCAGGCCGCCTCCGCGTCGCCGAGCCGCACCGTGGGCACCCGCCACGGCCCCCACTGCCCGAACGGGACCGTGGGGGCGAACAGGCTGACCACCGGCACCCCGTGGGCGGCGGCGAGGTGGGCGGGGCCGGTGTTGCCGACCACGACCGCGCCGGCGCCGGCGACCGTCGCGGCCAGCCCGGCGAGGGAGGTCCGCCCGCCCAGGTCGACGGCGACGTCGCCGGCCACCCGCGCGGTCAGCTCCTGCTCGTCGGGGCCGCCGGTGACCACCACCCGGTGGCCGGCGGCCGTCAGGGCGCGGGCGATGCGCGCGGCCAGCTCCGGCGGGCAGCCGCGGGCCTGCGCCGCCGAGCCGGGGTGCAGCACCACGTAGCCGGGCGCGCCGACCTCCGGCGGCGGCGCCTGCGCCGGACGCAGGCGCAGGGCGGGTCCGTCGTGGTCGCCGAGGGTGAAGCCGGCGGCGGCGGCGAGCGAGAGCGCGCGCTCCGGTTCGGGTACGCCGGCCGGCACCCGGTGCCGGACGTCGAGCAGGCTGCCCGGGTAGTCGTCGCTGATGGCGCTCACGCGTCGGACCCCGGCCAGGCGCAGCAGCAGGGCCAGGGGCAGGGGCGACTGGTGGAAGCTGGTGAAGACGACCGCCTCGTCGGCGTTCACGGCGGCCAGCCGGTCGGCGAGCTGACGCATGTCGGCGGGGTCGACGGGGTCGGGCACGGGATCGATCCACGGCAGCCGGTGTTCGACGATCTCGTCGACGCCGGGCAGGAGTTCCGCCGCGGCGCGTCCCCGGGGCCCGCACAGCAACACCACCCGTTCGGCGGCGGCGGCGACGGCGCGGATGGCCGGCCCGGTCACCAGCACGTCCCCCGCCGAGTCGGCGCGTACCACCAGCACCGTCCCCGCCCGCCCCCGCCAGGCTCCCCGCGCCGTGGCCGGGCCGACCGCCGCCTGGCGACGCAGGATCTCCGCCACCGCCGCCGGCAGGTCGGGGGCGACCTGTGGCGCGGCGGCCACCTCCTGCGGGCGGGTCACCGGCGTGGGCACCAGGATCCCCGACGCGCCCGCGGCCGACGCCGCGACCATGTCCCGGCCGATGTCCCCCACCAGCACGCACCGCGACGGCACGGTGCCCAGCTCCCGCGCCGCGGCGTGCACCAGCCCGGGGGCCGGCTTGCGGCACCCGCATCCGTCGCCGTCGTCGTGCGGGCACACCAGCCAGGCGTCGAACGGCCCCAGCAGCCGCTCGACCCGGGCGTGCACCGCCCGCATCTGCGCCTCGGTGAACAATCCGCGGGCCAGGCCGGACTGGTTCGTGACCACCGCAAGCCGCAGGCCCGCCGTCCGCAACCGGTCCAGGGCGGCCCGTGCCCCCGGCACCGGCCGCACCTTCTCGGGATCGCCGTTGTACGGCACGTCCTCGATCAGCGTGCCGTCGCGGTCCAGCAGCACCGCGTCGAACAGGACGGGCCCGGACGCGGCCCCGTCAGCGCCGGCAAAAACCCGGGCTGACCTGCGCTGATCCGGCTCCACCTGGTCCTGTCGCACAGCCGGCGGGTTCCCGGCGCCCCGGGGAGTAAACGTCGTCTTGACCGCGCCCGCCGCGTCGTACGCCGGCGGCGTCGACACGCCGGCCCGCAGGTGCCGTTACCCGTCGCCCGGGAGAAGCTAACCCGCTGGCACCGTTAGCCCCGCCCACACCCGGGGTATGGGAGCGCAGTGGCGATTGTGGAGAAAGTGATCGAAGCTTCCCCGGAGCAGGTCTGGGCGGTGCTGGCGGACGGGTGGACGTACAGCGACTGGGTGGTCGGCACGGTGCACGTCCGCGACGTGGACGACGCCTGGCCCCGGGTGGGCAGCCAGTTGCACCACAAGGCCGGACCGTGGCCGTTCTCCCTGCACGACTCCTCGACGGTGCTGACCTGCGAGCCGCCGCGCCGGTTGGTCATCCGCGCCGGCCTCTGGCCGGCCGGGGAGGCCCTCGTGGTGTTCACCCTCGAAGCGGTCGGCACGGGCGCGACCCGCGTACGCATCGGCGAGGACTTCGCCGCCGGCCCGCTGCGCTGGGTGCGCAACAAGGTCAACGACCTGGTGCTGCACCAGCGCAACAAGGAGACCCTGACCCGGCTGGCCGACATCGCCGTGCGCCAGAAGGCGGACCGATGACGCAGACCGTGGTGGTCACCGGGGCGAGCGCCGGCGTGGGACGGGCGGTCGCCCGCCGGTACGCCGAGCGCGGCGCCCGGCTCGCGCTGCTCGCCCGCGGCGAGGCCGGGTTGGCCGCGGCGGAGCGCGACTGCCGGGAGCTGGGCGCCTCGGAGGTGCGCACCTACCGGGTGGACGTGGCCGACGCGGGGGCGGTGCTGCGGGCCGCCGACGACGTGGTGCACCGCTTCGACGGCATCGACGTGTGGGTGAACAACGCGATGGTCTCGGTCTTCGCCCCGGCCTGGGAGATCCCGGCCACCGAGTTCCGGCGCGTCACCGAGGTCAACTACCTCGGCACCGTGCACGGCACCCTCGCGGCGCTGCGGCACATGCGCGCCCGTGGCCGGGGCGCGATCGTGCAGGTCGGCTCCGCGCTGGCCTACCGCGGGATCCCGTTGCAGTCGGCGTACTGCGCGAGCAAGCACGCCGTCCAGGGCTTCAACGACTCCCTGCGGGCGGAGCTGCTGCACGACTGTCCGGGTGTGAAGCTGTCGATGGTGCAGCTACCGGCGATCAACACCCCGCAGTTCTCCTGGGTACGCACCCGGCTGCCCCGGCACCCCCAGCCCGTACCGCCGATCTTCGCACCCGAGGTGGCCGCGCGGGCGATCGTCTGGGCGGCCGACCACGGGCCGCGCGAGCTGAACGTGGGCGGACCGACCTGGCGGGCCCGGCTCGGCGACATCGTCGCGCCCGGCCTGCTCGACCGGAAGCTGGCACGCGACGGCTACGACAGCCAGCAGACCGAGACCCCGATCGACCCGGCCGCCTGGCGGGACAACCTGGACCGTCCCGGGGACGACGAACGGGACCGGGGCGCGGAGGGCGTGTTCACCGACCGGGCCCGTGGCCACTCGGCCGCCCTGTGGATCGGTACGCACAAGCCGGCCGTCTCCGGCGTCGCCCTGGCCGGTCTGGCGGTGGCCCTCACCGCGCTGGCCCGTCGCCTGCGCTGACCCGACATTCGTCCTCGTCGGGGGCGAAGACGGGGCGGTAGGGGTGGCCTTTTCGACCCGGATGTGGCAACTGGCTACGCTCTCAGGGAGCCCTGTCCGCCGACCGAGGATGTCCGACATGATCGAACCCGTGCAGTTGCCCGTGCCGTGGCGGGACGCACGCCTGACCGTCGTGGTTCCCACCTACAACGAGGCGGGCAACCTCCCGGTGCTGGTCGAGCGGCTGCTGGCCCTGCCGCTGCCGGGCCTGAAGATCCTGGTCGCCGACGACAACTCGCCGGACGGGACGGGTGAGGTGGCGGACAAGCTGGCCATCGAGCACCCCGACCGGGTCGAGGTGGTGCACCGGGCCGGCAAGGAGGGCCTCGGCCGGGCCTACGTGGACGGCATCGGGCGCGCCCTCGACGGCGGCGCGGAGTACGTGGCGCAGATGGACGCCGACCTGTCGCACCCGCCGGAGGCGCTGCCGGGCATGCTCGGCGCCCTGCTCTCCACCCAGGCCGGCGTGGTGATCGGCTCCCGGTACGTGCCGGGCGGCGAACTGGACGAGAACTGGCCGCTCTACCGGCGGGCGCTCAGCGGCTGGGCCAACCTCTACGTGCACACGTTGCTGCGGGTCCGCATCCGCGACCTCACCGCCGGCTTCAAGATCTGGCGGGCGGACGCGCTGCGCGACATCGGCCTGGAGCGGGTGCAGTCCAACGGCTACAGCTTCCAGGTGGAGATGCACTACCTGGCCACCAAGCTGGGGCACACCATCCTGGAGGTGCCGATCCGCTTCGAGGAGCGGCGCGACGGCGCCTCCAAGATGACCACCGCGACCAAGATCGAAAGCGCGCTGATGCCCTTCAAGCTGCGCAGCAAGCACCGCAACATCGAGCGCTGACCCGGCCGATCCCCGCCCCGCCCCGCCCCGCCCCGCCCACGTCCTGCGTCTGCCCTGCCCCGGTCCGGTTCAGCGGGCCGCGCCCGGGGCGGCGCGCGAGCGACGGCCGGGCGGGGGCGCGGTCGGGCGGGAGCGGCGGCCCGGCCGGGGGCGCAGCCGAGCGGGAGCGGCGGGTGGGCTGGCGGGCGGAGCGCCGGGCGAGCGAAGGACCTTGAGCTTGGGCCGCGCCGCCGCACGGCACGTGTGATCACCTGGCAGGCGATTGCGCAGCGTAGTCCTCACCGCCTGTGACCGTTCGTGCTGCCCTCGGATTCCCGCTCTCCGCCCTTTGCTTTGCAGCCACGGGCGCACCACGTCGCTGACCTGGGGCTATCCCGCAACCGTGCGGCGGGCCAGCCCATCCGCCGCTACCCAGAGCCACCGTTGCGTATATGGCTGCAGAGCAAAGGGCGCGAGGAGCGACCCGCGCGGCCAACGTTCACCTCACTGTGCGTGAAGAGCCCCGCCCAACGCATCCGCCGTCGGGCACGCGCCCGTCCGGTGCCCCCGCAGGCAGGAGCACTGCCGTCCGACCTCCGGCGTCCGACCTCCGGCGCAGGCTTGCCGTCTTCGCCGTGCTGGCGTCAGCGGTAGACCGCGCGGTGCGCGGCGTCGATTCCGGCCGCGTACAGCGGGCCGGTGAGGGCGCGGTCGCGGGCCAGGGCGGCGCGGGCGGCGTTCGCGCCGGGCGCGCCGTGCACCCCGCCGCCCGGGTGCGCCGACGCGCTGGCCAGGAACAGCCGGTCGACCGGGGTGTCCGCGCGGCCCAGGCCGGGGATCGGGCGCAGGAACAACTGCTGGTACGCGGCGGCGGTGCCGCCGCCGAGCGCGCCGCCGACGAGGCTCGGGTCGCCCGCCTCCAGGTCGGCCGGCCCGGCCACGTGCCGCCCCACGATCAGGCTGCGGAAGCCCGGCGCGGCCTCCTCCAGCACCTGCTCCATCCGCTCGACGTGCGCGGCGATGTCCTCGGCCCGCCACTGCCGGCGGAACGGCAGGTGGGTGTACGACCAGAGCGACTCGGTGCCCGGCGGCGAGTGGCTCGGGTCTGCCACCGACATCTGCCCCAGCAGCAGGAACGGGTCGCGCGGGATCTCCTTCCGGGCCAGCGCGGCGGAGTAGCTGGTGAGGCCGTCCAGGTCCGCGCCCAGGTGCACGGTGCCGGCGGTGGCGACCGCCCGGTTGGTCCACGGCACGGGGGCCGACAGCGCCCAGTCCACCTTGAGCGTCGAGCCGTCCCAGCGGAAGTGCGCCAGGTCCTCCACGAGCCGGGGCGGCAGGACCGCCGCGCCGACCAGGTCCAGGTAGAGGGCGGGCGCGGGGACGTCGGCGAGCACCGCGCGGCGGGCCCGCCAGAGGGCGCCGCCGACGGTACGCACGCCCATCGCCCGGCCGCGCGCGGTCAGCACCCGGTCCACCTCGGCGCCGTAGAGAATCCGGCCGCCGCGCTCGGTCAGCCGGGCCACCAGCGCGTCGGTGATCTTCTGCGCGCCGCCGTCGGGCACCGGCCAGCCGACCTGCTGGCCGAGCATGGCGAGCAGCCAGCCGTACACGCCCGAACCGGCCTCCTCTGGCGACAGGTCGGTGTGCAGGGCGCAGCCGGCCAGCAGCACCGGGCCTCCCTCGCCCTCGAAGAGTTCGTCGCCGAGCTTGCGGACCGGCACCACCAGCCGCCGGGCCAGCCGCAGCGCCCCCGACACCCGCAGGCGGCGCAGCAGGGTCAGGCCCCCGCGCACCGGCGGGAACGGCGTGGTGATGGCCTCCAGCATCGGCTCGGCCACCTGGCGCCAGTCGTCGTACGCGTGCAGCCAGCGCTTGCCGTCGCCCGGCGCGAACGCCTCCAGCGAGGCCGCCGTGGCCTCCGGGTCGCGGTTGAGCACCGCCGCCCGGCCGTCGGGCATCAGGTGGGCCAGCACGTCCGGGGAGTGCCGCCAGCGCAGCCCGTACCGTTCGAGCCCCAACCCGCGCAGCACCGGCGAGGCGTAGCCGAGGGGATAGAAGGAGCTGTAGAGGTCGCTCAGGTAGCCGGGGGCCGTCACCTCGGCGGAGCGCACCGCCCCGCCCGGCGTGGCCGTGGCCTCCAGCACCAGCACGTCCCAGCCGGCGTCGGCCAGGAGATTGGCGGCGACCAGGCCGTTGTGGCCTGCTCCCACGATGACGGCGTCCGCGCTCTCCGCGCCGGGCGAACTCATCCGATCCGCCTACCCGGCCAGCAACCGGGCGAAACGCGTTTGCCGCGCCGGGGCCGGGGCATGCACTGCCATGTACACGGTTGCGCAGCTCATAGGCGGAGTGTGGGGCGCGGGCGGCGAGGGTGGCGAGTTGGTCGTACACGATCCGGCCGACGGCTCCCCGGTCAGCTCGGCGCCGGTGGCGACGGCCGACGAGGTCGGCAAGGCGGTGGAGGCGACGCGCGGCGTCGCGGCGGAGTGGGCGGCGACCGCCCCCGCGGACCGGGCGGCGGCCCTGCACCGGGCGGCGGACGCGGTGGCGGCGGCGGCCGACGACCTGGCCCGGGCGACGACGGCCGAGATGGGCAAAACCCTGTCGGACGCCCGGGGCGGTGTGGAGGCGGGGATCGGCACGCTGCGACAGTACGCGGAGCTGGCCCCGGTGCGTGGCGGACGGACCCTGCACGGCGGCACGCACGCCCTCGACTTCATGACGCCGCAGCCGCGCGGGGTGGTCGCCGCGATCACCCCGTGGAACGACCCGGTGGCGGTGTCCTGCGGGCTGCTCGGCGCGGCCCTGGTCACCGGCAACGTGGTGCTGCACAAGCCGAGCGAGCGCGCCCCGGCGACCGGCTGGCTGCTGGCGAAGGCGCTCGACTCCGCGCTGCCGCCCGGGGTGCTGTCGCTGCTGACCGGGGGCCCGGAGGTCGGCGCCGCGCTGGCCGCGCAGGAGGTGGACGTCGTCGCCCACGTCGGCTCCACCGCCACCGGGCGGGCCATCGCGGCCGCGGCGGCGCGGACCGGGGCGAAGGTGCTGCTGGAGAACGGCGGCAGCGACCCGCTCGTCGTGGACGGCGACGTCGACCCGGTGTGGGCGGCCGGGCAGGCGGCCCTCGGCGCGTTCGCCAACGCGGGGCAGATCTGCGTCGCGGTGGAGCGGATCTACGTGCACCGGGACGTCGCGGAGGACTTCACGCAGGCGCTGGTGGAGCGGGCCACGCAGTTGCGGACGGGTCCGGGCGGCGACCCGCGTACCGAGCTGGGGCCGCTGGTGGACCGGCGGCACCGCGACCACGTGCACGGGCAGGTGACCGCGGCGGTGGCCGAGGGCGCGCGGATCCGCACCGGCGGCACGCTGCCCGACGGACCGGGGGCCTTCTACCCGGCGACCGTGCTCACCGACTGCCGGCACGACATGACGGTGGTACGCGAGGAGACGTTCGGGCCGGTCGCCGCGATCGTCGCCGTCGACTCGTTCTCCGAGGCGCTGCGGTGCGCCGCGGACTCCCCGTACGGGCTGGCCGCGACGGTGCTGACCGGATCGATGAGTCACGCCCAGCGCGCCTGGCGGGAACTGCCGGTGGGCACCGTGAAGGTCAACGCCGTGTTCGGCGGGGCGCCCGGCGGTGCCGCGCACCCGCGCCGGGGCAGCGGGCACGGTTTCGGCTACGGGCCGGAACTGCTGGACGAGTTCACCGCGACGAAGGCGGTGCACATCGAGGCGCCCGGCGGCGGCCACTGGTGACGCACGCGCAGAGGCTGTCCGCTGGGCGCGGACAGCCTCTGCGTCGCGTACCCGGTGGCGGCCTCAGCGGCCGCGGGCCTTGGCGGTCTGGCGGTTGTTCGCCTTCTCGATGGCCTTGACCAGTTCCGGCTTCGTCATGGTCGAACGGCCGGGCACGTCCAGCTTGCGGGCCACCTTCATCAGGTGGTCCTTGGTGGCGTTGGCGTCCACTCCGCCGGCCGTGGGCGCGCGGCGCTCCGGCCCGCCGCCGGCCGCCTGGCGGTCGCTCGGCCCCTTGCGGCCCTTGGGCTCCCAGTGGTCGCCCACCTTCTCGAACTCGTGCTTGACGGCGGCGAAGGCGGTGCGGTGCGCCCGCTCCCCCTCGCCGTACGTCTCCACGGCCGAGTCGTGCGTCTTCTCCCAGGTGCGCTGCGCCTTCTTGGGGGAGCGTCGCAGCGTGCTGGGCAGTACCTCGCGCCCGGGCATCTCGTCCTCCTCCGCGTCGATGGGTTCTCCTTGACCGTTCCCCCGCCTCCGGTCGGCAAACCGGGAGGTCGGGTTTGTCGATTTCCGGCCAGGGGTACCGGCGGGCCAGGCGAAGCCGGATGCACCGGGTCATCCGGCGGCCGGGGCGCAGGGAGCGGGCATGACGACGACGGAACCCGGCGCGGTGCTCACCGGGCAGCGGCGACCGCGGCTCCCCCGCCGGGTACGGCAGCTGAGCTGGTCGACCTGGCGCGGGGTGCTGGTGCGCAGCGTGCGCAACTTCGTCAAGGACAACTGCGCGGACTGGGCCGCCGCGCTGACCTACTACGGGGTGCTCGCGCTCTTCCCGTCCACGATCGTGGTGGTCGCCCTGGTCGGGCTGGTGTCCAACGGCGAGCAGACGGTCGACACCGTGCTGGACCTGGCCCGGGACATGGGCGCCGGCTCGGTGGTGGCGAACGAGGGCTTCGTCGGCGTGGTCCGGGGCGTGGTCGACCAGAACGACTCGGCCAGCGTGCTGCTGAGCTTCGGTCTGCTCGGTGCGCTCTGGTCGGCCTCCGGCTTCATCGGGGCGTTCACCCGGGCCTCCAACGCCGTCTACGGGGTGGAGGAGGGGCGGCCGGTCTGGAAGCTGCGGCCCATGCAGATCGGCCTGGCGGCGATCTCGCTGGTGCTGCTGGCGGTCGTCGCCACCGGGCTGATCGTCAGCGGGCCGGTCACCGACGCGGTGGGCGACCTGATCAACGCCGGCGGGCTGGCGCGTACGGTGTGGAGCGTCGCCAAGTGGCCGGTGCTCGCGTTGATCGTGATGGTGCTGCTGAGCCTGCTGTTCTGGATCGCGCCGAACGTCCGGCAGCCGCGGTTCCGCTGGCTCACCCCGGGCGGCGCGGTCGCCCTGCTCGCCTGGGCCCTCGCCTCCTTCGGCTTCGGCCTCTACGTGGCCAACTTCGGCTCGTACGACGCCACCTACGGCAGTCTCGGGGCCGTGATCGCGTTCCTGGTCTGGCTCTACCTGTCCAACTCGGCGCTGATGCTCGGCGTGCAGATCAACGCGGAACTCCAGCGCGGCCGGGTGCTCCAGGCCGGCGGGCCGGACGCCGACGAGCCGGTCCTGCCCCCGAAGACACCTGCCACCACGTGACCCGCGCGGGTTTACCGGTCGCGCCGCCGGCCCGCCCGTTTACCGCGGGTGCCACCGGGTAGCGCAGAAGGCATGGAACGTGGCAGCAGCAAGCACGGACCGAGGGTCGACGAGCAGATGAGCCGGGAGGTCAGCGGCCTCGTGCAGGGGCCGGGGACCGGCGGCTCGCGGGTCGACGAGTCCCGTGTGCCGGAGCCGGCGGGTGAGGACCAGCCGGAGCCGACCACGGCCCCGGCCGGCGAACTGCGTACGGGCGCGCCCAAGGGGATGAGCTCCGAGGACGTCGAGCGACGCAGCCGGCTCGGCCGGTTCATCACGATGGCCGCCCTGCCCGGTGACCGGGAGACGCTGATCGCCAACGCGCGGGACAACGAGGCGCCGGCGGACATCGTCGCCGAACTGGAGCGGCTGCCCGAGGGCACCCGCTACCAGACGATCTCCGAGGTGTGGGCGGCGCTCGGCCACAAGAACGAGACGACGCGCTGGTGACCGGATCCCCGCACGATCCGACCCGTCACCGGCGGACGAAGGAGGATGCCTTATGAGTGGCGTTACCGAACACGTGGACGTCTCCGTCCCGGTGCGCACCGCGTACGACCAGTGGACCCAGTTCGAGGACTTCCCCCACTTCATGGAGGGGGTCCAGGAGGTCCGGCAGCTGACGGACACGATGACCCACTGGACGGTCGAGATCGCCGGGGTGAAGCGGGAGTTCGACGCCGAGATCACCGAGCAGCTCCCGGACGAGCGGGTCGCCTGGCGCTCCACGGGCGGCACCCAGCAGGCCGGCGTGGTGACCTTCCACCGGCTGGACCCGGACACCACCCGGGTCACGCTCCAGCTCGAGTTCGAACCGCACGGCGTGGTCGAGCAGGCCGGCGACAAGCTCGGCATCGTCGACCGGCGTGCGAAGGGCGACCTGGAGCGGTTCAAGCAGTTCATCGAGCGGCGCGGTCAGGAGACCGGCGCCTGGCGCGGCAAGGTCGACCGTCCGCAGCCCTGATTCCCCGCCCCCGGGTGTGAACCTCCGATGGCCGCCGGTCGCCCCGGCGGCCATCGTCGTTTGCGGGCACCGGGCCGGGGTACCGCGACTGGTATGACGGACGACGACAAGGTGTGGCGGGACGAGGAACGGACTCCGCTGCGGGAACTGGACCGGGCCGTCGCGCGGTCGACCCTGGACGGCCAGGCCGACGACGTGACGGGGAACGACGCCGGCGAGGAGGCGGCCTTCGGGCACGGCCCCGAGGCGGTGGACCGGGGCGGGCAGGCCGCCGGTGCGGGCCGGGAGCCGACCGACCCGGACCGCGCCTACCGGCCCTCGACGACCGGCCGGACCGGACCGGACACGATGTGAACCGCACGGCGCGGCGGGCGGACCCGGTTGGGTCCGCCCGCCGCGCCGCTCGACGCCACGGTCCGACCGCCCGGCGGCAGCCCGGGCGCTGAGGAGCCGGCCGCCGCGACGACGTGCCGGACCGCTCAGCGGGGCGTCGGGGCCGGCCGGCGGGTGCCGGCCGCGTGCAGGACGATCAGGCCCAGCGCGAGCACGACGAGCGCCGGCCCCAGCAGCTCGACCGAGGTGTTGCCCAGCAGCACCCCGATGCCGGCGGGCACCAGCGCGCCGCCCAGCCCGGCCGCGGCGATCTGGAGCCCGATGGTCCGGTCCGCGTGCGCCGCGCCGACCCGCTCGGCGGTGGTGAGGGTGAGCAGCGGGAAGACCGGGGCGGCGGCGAAGCCGACGACGAACAGCCCGGCCACCGCGACCCAGGCCGGTGCGGGCAGCGCGACCAGGACCGCGCCGACCGCCATCCCGACCAGGCTGCCCCGCAGCACCACCGCCGCGCCCAGCCGTTCGGCCACCACGCCCTGCACCACGCGCCCGACGAACAGGCTCCCCCAGTAGCCCGAGACGCAGACGCCGGCGACGGCAGCGCCGAGGCCCCGCCCCTCGGTCAGCAGCAGGAACGCCCAGAGCCCGGCGGCCACCTCGATGGCCACGTAGACGGCGAAGGCCGACGCGCCGAGCCAGACCGCCGGCAGGCGCAGCGTCTCGCGTACCCGCGTGACGGCCGGTGGGGCCACGGTCGCCTCCCCGGCGGCGGACCCGGCGGGCCTGCGGGCCGGGGCGCGGTCCCGCCACGCGCGCACGGTCAGCGCGAACGCGGCGGCCAGCGCGAGCTGGGCCCCCGCCACCAGGCCGTAGCCCCAGCGCCAGGAGAGTCCGGCGCTGAGCGCACCGGTCATGATCAACGGCCCGAGCGCCACGCCGAGGCCGAAGAACGCGTGCATCCAGTTCATGTGCCGGGGGCCGAAGGCGCCGGCCGCGTACGCGTTCAGGCCGGAGTCGATAGCGCCGGAGCCCAGGCCGAGCACCAGCGCGCAGCCCACCATCAGCACGAGCCCCGGGGTCAGCGCGTAACCGGTGAGCGCGAGGCTGGCCAGCAGCGTGCTGCCGGCGAGCAGCCAGCCGACGCCGAGCCGGGCCAGCGTGAAGCCGGCCAGCACGCTGGAGGTCAGGTAGCCGGCGGTGCCCGCGGTGAGCACGAGGCCGACGGCCTCGGTGGGTACGCCGAAGTCGGCCCGGATCGAGGGCCAGCCCACCCCGATCAGGCCGTCGGGCAGGCCGAGGCTGACGAAGGCGAGGTAGGCCAGCAGGAGCAGCGAGGCGCGGGGCCGGACGGTGGACACGGAGGACCATCCTGCCCCCCGCCGACGGCGACGCCGCGCGGCCTCCCCCGCTGGGACGAGGATTACAATCCGGACGGTCGAGGAAACGGACAGCTCATCCAGAATCGGCCGTTCGGCTGACGGCAAGCCCCGGGTCGCGCGCAAGACTTTCGGGATGCATCAGGGCTCCGGCATCCTCTCCACGCGTCAGCGCCGCCTGGCATGGCTCGGCTTTCTCCTCGCCGCGCTCCAGGCTCCCGTCTCCGCCAAGCTGGTCTCGGACGACTCCTGGTTGTTCAGCCTCTGCGTCGCGCTGATGGTGGCGACCGTGATCATCGCCGACGACGCGGCCCGGCGCCGCCCCCCGGCGGACGCCCGCTCGATGGACTGACGCGGCCGCCGGCGCGACGACATCCCGCCGCGCCGGCCGGCTCAGTCCGGCTTGACCGCGATCGCGCCGTCGACGGTACGCAGGATCAGGCGCAGCACCTCGTGCCGGGAGGCACCGGTCTCGGCCAGGTAGGCCCAACCGGCGTACAACTGGGACCAGATCAGGCTCTGCACCCACCCCTCCGGCAGCTCCGGGTCGATGGTGCCGTCGCGGTGCCCACGTTCGACCATCGCGACGAAGTCGGGGTCGCATCCGCCGTCGCCGGAACCGGCACCGGTCTCCGGCTCGGTGAAGATCAGCGAGAGCAGGCTGCCGAGGTCGAAGTACTCCTGGCAGAGCCGGCGCACGGCCGACGCACCGGTGCCCTCGGCCATCCGCGCCTGGGCGGTCGCCCGGTCGAGCCGGGCCCTGGCCTCGACGCCGACCGCCCCGAACAGGTCGGCGCGCTCGGCGAAGTAGCGGTGCAGCGTCGTACGCCCCACGTCGGCGGCGGCGGCGATGTCGCCCAGGGAGGCGGCGGGATTGCGCCCCCACACCTCGATCGCCGCGTCGACGATGGCCTGGCGGGTCCGGGCGCGACTGCCGGACACCTGCTGGTCGGTCACGTCGGCGAGGATACCAACACCTCGTTTCGGAATACTGATTGACCGGACTGGAACATCGATGTTCCATTCAGGGCATGACTTCTTCCATCCGGGCGCTCCCCCGGCTGCGCACGCTCGCCTCGTTCCTCGTTCCGCACCGGCGGACGATGCTCCTCGGCCTCGTGCTGGGGCTCGCCGCCAACGCGGCCGGGCTCGCGACGCCGATGGTCACCAAGTGGGTCCTGGACACGCTCGGCGCCGGCGAGTCGATGGCCCGCCCGATCGGTGTCCTGCTGGCGCTCGTCGTCGTCGGCGCGGCCGTCTCGCTGTGGCAGTGGCGGCTGCTCGGGACGCTCGCCGAGCACGTCGTGCTCGACGCGCGGGCCGCGATCGTCCGGCGCTACTTCCGGGCCCGCGTCGACGACCTGCGCCGGCGATCCACCGGCGAACTGGTCACCCGGGCCACCTCCGACACCCAACTGCTGCGCGAGGCGTCCGGCAGCATCGTCGGCCTGGTCAACGCCGGCATCGCCCTGGTCGGCACGCTCGTGCTGATGGGGGTGCTCGACTCCTTCCTGCTGGGCTGCACCCTGGCCGCCGTGCTGGTCGTCGCGGCGATCATGGGCGCGCTGATGCCCCGCATCGCCAAGGCGCAGGCCGCCGCGCAGGAGTCGACGGGCGCGCTGGGCGGCGCGCTGGAGGGGGCGCTGCGCGCGATCCGTACGGTCAAGGCCAGCCGGGCCGAGGCCCGGTTGACCGAGCGGATCCTCGCCGACGCCCGGCAGGCGGCGGCGCACAGCGTACGGGCCGCGCGGGTGACCGCCTCGGTCTGGACGATCGCCTGGACGGGGATCCAGCTCGCGGTGATCGCGATCCTGGGCATCGGCGCCTGGCGGGCCGAGCACGACCTGCTGGAGATCTCCAGCCTGATCGCCTTCCTGCTGTACACGTTCCAGCTGATGGGGCCGATCACCGAGCTGACCCAGAACACCACGGCGTTGCAGGCGGGGATCGCGGCGGCGGGACGGATCCGTGAGGTCGAGACCATCGCGACCGAGCCGGCGGGCCCGGCACCCGCCCCGGCGGACCGCGCGTCGACGCCCGACGCGGAGCAGCCGGTGCTCGTGTTCCGCGGGGTCACCGCCCGGTACGGGCCGGAGGCGCCGCCGGCGGTGCGGGACATCGACCTGGCCGTGCCCCGGCGGGGGCACACCGCGATCGTGGGGCCCTCGGGGGCCGGCAAGACCACGCTCTTCTCGCTGATCCTGCGCTTCCTCGAGCCCGAGCGGGGGCAACTGCTGCTCGACGGCCGCCCGTACGCGGCCCACGGGCACGACCAGGTACGGGCCCGGCTGGCGTACGTCGAGCAGGAGACGCCGGTGGTGCCCGGCACCATCCGCGACAACCTGCGGTTCACCCACCCCGACGCCACGGAGGAGGAGATCCGGGCGGTGCTGCGCGCCGTCCGGCTCGACGACAAGATCGACTCGTTGCCGGAGGGACTGGACACGTCGCTGTCGTCGACGGAGGTGTCCGGCGGGCAGCGCCAGCGCATCGCCCTGGCCCGGGCCATGCTGCGTACCCCCGACGTGCTGCTGCTCGACGAGGCGACCGCGCAGGTCGACGGGCTGACCGAGGCGGCGTTGCAGGAGTGCGTCCGGCAGCGCGCGGCGGCCGGCGCCGTGCTGACCATCGCGCACCGGCTCTCCACGGTGCTCGACGCCGACCGGATCGTGGTGATGGAGCACGGCCGGATCCGGGCCCAGGGCACCCACTCCGAGCTGCTGGCCGGCGACGACCTCTACCGCCGCCTGGTCGAGGCGCTGCGCATCGCGGCCGAGGAGCGCCCGGTCGCGGCGCACTGACCCGCACGCCGTCGCGGCGGGCCGGCACACGCCGTCGCGGCGCGCCGGCACACGCCGTCGCGGCGCGCCGGCACACGCCGTCGCGGCGCGCCGATCATGCGCCGTCGCGGCGGGCCGCCCGGCCCGTGCACGGCGGGGCGCCCCGCCGGCTAGCCCTCGCCGGCGGGGCGCGCCTCGTGCCCGGGTCGGCCCCGGCTGCGCCGCCGCTCCTTCATCTCCGCCTCGTAGAGGTGCCGGCGACCGCCGACCAGTTCCTCCCGGGCGGCCCGGTCCAGGTCGCGGAAGAGGGTGTAGTAGTTGTCGTCGAAGTCCTCGACGATCTGGAACGTCCACCGCCCGGCGATGACGTTGCGGCCCAGCAGGTCGGTGTCGATGCGGTCGGCGATCCGGTCGTGCCCGGCGGCGCGGAACATCTCCACGGCGTCGTCGAGCATCAGGTCGGCGTGCCCCACGAGCTGGTGCAGCGAGTAGAGGTGACCGCGGACCCGCTCGACGCACTCCAGGGCCTCGCTCAGCTTGCCCAGCGCCGCCACCGTCTCGTCGCTGACCCCGGCGGGCCTGCGGTGCCGCTCGTCCGGCCCGTCCTCGTGTCGTCCCATCCGTTCCTCCAGGTTTCGGCTGTGCCCGTCCGGGCGGTTCTCCTCCTGCCCCACCCGCGTCGGGTCAATCCCCGCGCCGCCCGCTGACCGTTCGGGGGAGGGTCAAAAACCCGCCGACCGGCCGAGGCCGACCCTGGTCACGGCCGGATAGCCTCGGTCACCATGCGTGTGCCGTTCACCCGGGTCGAGGCCCGTTCCGCCGCCAGTTCGGCGCGAGCCACCCTCGCCCTCCTGTCCGCCTCGGTCGGCGCCGAAGGGTTGGCCGCCGCCGCCGCGCGTCCGGGCCTGCTCGCCCTGGTCGACCAGCACGCCGCGGCGGTGCGGGAGAGCCTGGACGGCGACCGCCGGCCGCTGAGCGCCGCCGCGCTCGCCGGCTACGCGGAGGGCGTCCGCGCCGCCGCTCTGGAGCACGGCTGGCAGCCGCCGGCGGCGCCGGTGGACTGGTCCGCGCCGGACTGGCTGCTCACCCGGCTGCTCGCGGTCTGCGCGCTGACCCGCTCGCTCGGGGCCCCGGCGACCGCTGCGCTCCCGCTGGTCTGAACCGACGCCCCTCAAGGCCACGCCGGCCGGGCATCCCGCTGGTCTGAACCGACGCTCCAGGAGGCCGCGCCGGCCGGACACGCCGGAGGGGCGCCCGCACGTCCGCGGACACCCCTCCCCGTCCCGCTCACCGCCCGGTCAACGGCGGAACTGCTGGGTCTCGTCGCCCACGTTGCCCGACTGGTACGTGCCGCGCCCGCCAGCCGTCGCGGACTGCTGCCCGCGGGGCATGACCTCGGTGCGCTCGGCCGCCGTCCGGTCGGCCATCTGCCGGCCGACGTCGGTCTGACCGGCCTCCCGGGCCCGGCGGTGCTCCTGTACCGCCCGCGACTCCTCGGCCATCCGGTTCAGCCAGCCTTCCCAGCGGTTCTGCATCGGCCGCACCAGACCACCACCGACGCCGATGATCAGGATGCCGGCCACGGTGGCGAGCACCGCGATCAGCACCGGCGTGGTCACCGTGGTGGCGATGCCGACCTGGTTCAGTGCGGCGATCACACCCAGTGCGAGGATGAAGACCGCCACCAGGTCGGCCAGGATCTTGCCGTACGCGAGCCCGCCCAGCGCCCCGGTGACCAGATCCCGGACGGCGTTGGCGATCGCGGCGGCCACGACCACGATGACGATCGCCACGAAGGCGCGTGGCAGCCAGGCGACCACGCCGCTGATCAGGTCACTGATCGCGTTGGGTCCCCACACCCCGAAGGCGAACTGCAGGGTGAACAGCAGCACGGCGTAGTACGCCAGCTTCGCCAGGATGTCACTGGCGTCGTACTTCGTGCGTTCCAGCGCGCGCTTGATGCCGCCCCGTTCCACCGCCCTGTCGAAGCCGACCCGTTCCAGCGCCGCGTCCACGATCTTGAGCACGGCCCTGGCGATGAGCCATCCGACCACGAGGATCGCGATGAACGCGATGGCCCGCGGTATGAACAGCAGCACCGACCTCCACATGTCGGCCACGGCGTCGCCGATGTCGACCTGCCTGACCGCGAGGCTTTCCGGCATGATGTCCCTCCTGTCGCATGGACTGCGCCGCGCGCTTACCCGGTCACCGACGCCGCACGCCGTCCCGGTCCCCGAGTTTTTCCCGACATGTCCCCGCAGAAGGGTCGTCACCTGCCCGAACGTCCGGCCCCGACGACGCGCGGGGCATGATCGGAAACAGCCGACGGACCCTCCGGCTAGGCTGCGCTCATGCCAGGAACGGTCGGACGGGTCCCGAACCCACCAGCCCCGGTCTCGGGTACACCCTCCGCGTCGGGCATGGCGGCCACCGTCCCGCGCCACGACTGGGGTGGCACCCCGCTCGGCCCGTGGCGGACGTGGGACCCGGCGGTCCGGGCCGCCACCGAGTTGCTCCTCGCCTCGCCCGTACCGATGGCCCTCACGCTGGGCGACGAGCACCTGCTCGTCTACAACGACGCGTACGCGGAGCTGATCGGCGACCGGCACCCCGACGCGGTGGGCCGGCCGGCGGCCCAGGTGTTCGCGGAGTCCTGGCCGCTGCCCGGCGTCGGCGACGCCATCGCGCACACCTACCGCTCCGGGGAGCCGTTCCTGGAGAAGGAGACCACCCTCCCGCTGCACCGCCGTCCCGGCCTGGTCGAGCAGTCGGTCTTCACCCGGGGCTACTCCCCCGTGCGCGACAGCGCCGGGCGGATCGTCGGCGTGCTGACCGTGGCCGCGGAGACCACCCAGGTCACCCAGCAGTTGCAGAGCCTCAGCGACTTCGCCGCGGCGCTCGCCGGCACCCTCACCCTGGACGACGTGGCCCGGGTCGCGCTGCGCTACGCGATCACCGCGTTCGACGCCGACCGGGTCTCGTTCGCCGTCGACGAGGGCGGCGGCGGTTGGCGGATGGTCCGGCGCATCCGCGGCGAGCTGATGGACGAGGCCGACGAGCGCCTCCCCCCGCTGTGGCGGCGCGTCCCGCCGGACTGGCTGGGGCCGGTGGTGGCCGCCGCCCGCAGCGGCGTGCCGCACTTCGTCGACGACGGCCAGCCACTGCGGGAGATCGCGGTGGACCGGCACGACCAGAAGGTCCGTTCGCTCGCGGCGGTGCCGCTGCGGGCGTCGGTGGTGCGCGGCGGGCTGACGGTCGGCTACCAGGTCCCGCACGTCTGGTCGGCCGCGCGGCGCGCGCTGCTGGCCGCCTCGGCCGAGCTGGTGGGTCAGGCCGCCGAACGGGCCCGCCGGTTCGAGACCCAGCACGGCACGGCCCAACTGCTGCAACGCAGCATGCTGCCGGAGCACCTGCCCGACCTGCCCCGCATGCGGATCGCCGCCCGCTACGACCCGGGCGTCGACGGCAACGCCGCCGGCGGGGACTTCTACGACGCCTTCCTGTTGCCCGACGGCGGCCTGGGGATCGTGCTCGGCGACGTCGCCGGCCACGACGTGCAGGCCGCGGCCCGGATGGGTCAGGTCCGTGCGGCGCTGCGGGCGCTGGCGTTGACCGACCCCCGCCCGGACGCCGTGCTGGCCGGGCTCGACCGGCTGGTCACCAGCCTGGGCGCCGAGGGCGACACGCACGAGCTCTTCGTGACGGTGGTCTTCGGGGTCGTCGACGCCGACCGGCAGCGGCTCACCCTGGCCAGCGCCGGTCACCCCGCCCCGCTGGTCCGCCGGTGCGCCCCGGACGGCGACCCGGTCGCCGAATACCTGGACGTGCCCGCGGGCGCCCCGCTGGGCCTGGGCTGCCGGCCGCCCACCGTCACGGTGCCCTTCGCCCCCGGCGACACGCTGCTGCTGTTCAGCGACGGTGTGGTGGAGCGGCGCTGGCAGGACCTGACGGCCGGCCTGGACGCCCTGGCCGTCGCCGTGGCCGGCGCGGGCAGCGGCGACCCGCGCGCGCTGTGCGCGGTGGCCACCGCGGCGGTGCCCGGCGCCACCGAGGACGACGTCGCGGTGCTGGCGGTGGAGCACGCGCTGCGGCCGTCCCGGTCGACGAGCATGGAGGTGCCGGCCGAGCCGACCGCGCCGAGCCGGGTACGGCACTGGATGACCGCGCAGCTCACGGAGTGGCAGGTGCCCGAGTCGATCATCGGCGCGGCGGTGCTCTGCACCAGCGAGCTGACCACCAACGCCCTGCTGCACGCGGGCACCGCCGCCCGGGTGGAGATCGACCTCAGCCCGGAGCGGCTGCTGGTGTCGGTCGCCGACTCGGGCACCCGGGGCACGGTGACCCGCGCCCAGACCGACACGCTCAGCAGCCGGGGTCGGGGGCTGGGGCTGATCGAGGAGCTGAGCGACGCCTGGGGGACGGACCCGACCGTACGCGGCTCGACGGTGTGGTTCGAGATCCTGATCCCGTCCGGGTGAGCCGTGGCGTCAGCCCGGCCCGGACGGGGTAGGAGGACCGTATGCCCACCGACAAGCCCACCGGTGTCCTCTTCGACGTGGACGGCACCCTGGTCGACACCACCTACCTGCACACCGTGAGCTGGTGGGAGGCGCTGCGCCAGACAGACCGGCCCGTACCCATGGCGACGATCCACCGCGCCATCGGGATGGGCTCGGACAAGCTGCTCGACCATCTGCTCGGCCCGGAGCGCGACCGGAGCGCGGACCAGAAGCTGCGCGACGCCCACGACACCCTCTTCGCCGAGTACTGGGAGCGCCTCGTCCCGCTGCCCCGCGCCGCCGACCTGCTGCGGTCCTGCGCGGAGCGGGGGCTGCGGGTGGTGCTGGCCACCTCCGCCGCCGAGCACGAGGTGGCCGCGCTGCGCCGGGCGCTGGCCGCCGACGACGTGATCCACACCGTCACCTGCTCGGCCGACGCGAAGGAGAGCAAGCCGGCGCCGGACATCCTGGTCGCCGCGCTGGAGCAGTCCGGGCTCGCCGCCGAACGCGTGGTCTTCGTCGGCGACTCGGTGTGGGACGTCGCCGCCGCCGGCGAGTTGGACATCCCCTGCGTCGGCCTGACCTGCGGCGGCACCAGTCGGGGCGAGCTGGCCGGGGCCGGCGCGGTGGCCGTCTACGAGGACCCGGCCGCGCTGCTCGCCGCGCTCGACGACTCGCCGGTCACCCGGGCGAGGTGACCGGCGCCGGCTCCGTCGCTCCGAACAGGAATACGAGAAGTCTTCCGGGGGCAAGGACTTGCACCACCTGCCCGCACGCCGTGGGCGAGGCGGAGAGGTGGGGTCGTGGAGCCGGTAGACGTGGCGTTCGCGGTGGTCGGTCTGGGTGCGCTGCTGGCGGGGATCCTGCCCCGCGTGCTCGAACGTCGGCCACTGTCCATGCCGATCGCTTTCCTGGGGCTGGGCATGGTGGTCTTCCTTCTCCCCGTCGGGCTGCCGGACCCTGATCCGCTCGCCTACCCGGAGATCGCCACCCACCTCACCGAGATCGGCGTCATCGTCGCGCTGATGGGCGCCGGGCTGAAGATCGACCGGCCGTTGAGCTGGGCCCGCTGGTCGTCGACCTGGCGACTGCTGGCCATCGCCATGCCGCTGTGCATCGCGGCGGTGGCGCTGCTCGGCTGGTGGTGGGCCGGGCTGGTGCCGGCCGCCGCGCTGCTGCTGGGCGCGGCCCTCGCCCCGACCGATCCGGTGCTCGCCGCCGACGTGCAGGTCGGCGAGCCCAGCGATGTCGAGGACTCCGAGGACGAGGTCCGCTTCGCCCTCACCTCCGAGGCCGGGCTGAACGACGGGCTGGCCTTCCCCTTCGTGTACGCGGCCATCGCCATCGCCACCACCAGCCTCGCCCCCGGCGACTGGCTGGGCCGCTGGCTCGGCGTGGACCTGTTCTGGAAGGTGGCGGCCGGGGTGGCGGGCGGGTGGCTGGTCGGGTGGCTGCTCGGCAAGCTGTTCTTCCGGGCCCCGAGCAAGCTGCGGCTGGCCCGGCACTCGGAGGGCTTCCTCGCGCTCGCCGCGACCTTCCTCGCGTACGGGCTGGTGGAGGTCGTGGGCGGGTACGGCTTCCTGGCGGTCTTCGTGGCCGCGCGGGCGATCCGGGCCGCCGAACGCACCCACGAGTTCCACTCGGTGCTGCACGGTTTCGCCGAGCAGGTCGAGCGGCTGCTCACCGTGCTGTTGCTGCTGCTCTTCGGCGGCGCCGTGGTGGGTGGCCTGCTGGGCCCGCTGACCTGGCCGGCCGCCGCGGTCGGGCTGGCGCTGGTCTTCGTGGTCCGCCCGCTGGTCGGCTGGCTGTCGCTGCGGGGGGCGCCCGGCCGGCCGGCCGAGCACTGGGTCATCGCCCTGTTCGGCATCCGGGGCGTCGGCTCGTTCTTCTACCTGGCGTACGCGACGACGAAGGCCGACTTCCCCCAGGCGGATCTGCTCTGGGCGACCGTCGGCCTCGTGGTGATCGTCTCGGTGGTGGTGCACGGCATCGCGGCGACCCCGGTGATGCAACTGCTGGACCGGGCCGGCGAACGCACCTCCGACCCGTCGGAACGCCGCCGCGCCGGCGAGCCCGTCACCACCGGGGGTTGACCGCCCGGCCCGCCGGCACGGAGGGGCCCCTTCCTGGTCACCCGCGCAGGCGGGTGACCAGGGCGCGGCCGAGGTCTCGACCGGAGAGCCAGGCGCTCTGCACCCTGGGCCTGCCGAAGGCGTCGCCGGCCAGCCCGACGCCGTCGGCGTCGAGGTGGTACGTCCCACCGGGGCCGGCGGTCGGCTTCGCGTACGTCCAGCGGTGCACGTGCACGTGCTCCGCCGCTTCGGGCAGCCCCAGCAGGTCCCGGACGGCCTCCTCGATCGCCGGCCCGGCCCCGGTGGGCTGGGCGAGGTGGCCGGCGGCGAACTCGGGCGTGGTGTGGGCGACCAGCACCGGCGCGTCGTCACCGCGGCGGTCGCCGTCGTCGCAGACGAGGTTCAGCAGCGGGTGGTCGTTGACGAAGGCGCCCCGGAAGGTCGTCCACCGCCGGGCCGGGAAACGCAGCACCCCGGCCAGGGACGGCGACCAGCGTTGGTCCTGCGTGGCCCGGGTGGCGGCGGCGAGGGCCGGGTCGAGCAGCAGGGCCGCCTGCGGCCCCGGCATGGCGAGCGCCACCGCCTCGCAGGGCCGCCCGTCCACCACCGGTCCGGGCTCGACGCCGAGCACGAGCCGGTTCACGGTCACCGGCAGCTCCCGGGCCAGGTGCTCCACCAGCGAGCGCAGCCCCCGGGTGGCCGCCCAGCGCATCGGGCCGGGCACCTCACGCCGCCCGTCGGCGCCGTACGCGACGAAGGTGTCGGTCCACTCGCGGGCCAGGCCGGCCGACCGCCACCCCTCGGCCACCTCGGCGAAGTCCGGATCGCTGACGGTGAGGTACGCGGCGCCGGTGTCGGCCGGACGGCCGTCGAAGCGGCGGCTGGCCATCCGGCCGCCGGCCACCCGGGCGCGCTCGCGGATCTCCACCGGGATGCCGGCGCGGGCCAGTTCCGTGGCGCACGCCACTCCGGCGATGCCCGCGCCGACCACCACCACACCCACCCGCTCCGCCGCAGTCATCCGGTGATCGTAGGCGCGCCCGCGTCGCCCGGGCGGCCGGAGACACACCGGGCGCGTCCGGGGCGGACGACGCGCCGGGGAGCCGCATGGATCGGTGCCGCACGGGGTATTGGCACGTCTGTTCGAAGGAAGGTGGAGACCATGACGGACCGCACCAGCAGCCAGGCCAACCCGCAGGGCGCCATCAAGGACCCGGACGAGTGGGTCACCGGCGAGGAGCCGCCGACCGCCGCCCAGGAGTCCTACCTGGCGACCCTTGCCCGGGAGGCCGGCGAGGAGCCGCCGGAGGGCCTGACCAAGGCCGAGGCATCCAAGCGGATCGACCAGCTCCAGGAGGAGACCGGCCGCGGTCAGTGACCGGGCGGGCGGCGCGGTGGCAGGCGGTGCAGCTCGACCTCGTCGAGCCGTCCCGCCGCCACCCGCGCCGTCAGGTACGTGGCGTGGGGCTGGGCCCGCCGGTCGGTGGGCGAGCCCGGGTTGAGCAGCCGCAGTCCGCCCGGGGCGACCGTGTCCCAGGGAATGTGCGAGTGGCCGAAGACCAGCACGTCGGTGTCGGGGAAGCGGGCCGCGCAGCGGCTCTCCCGCCCGGCCTTCGGGCCGGTCTCGTGCACGACGGCGACGCGCAGCCCGTCGAGGTCCACGCGGGCGACCTCCGGCAGCCGGGCGCGCAGCGCCGGCCCGTCGTTGTTGCCGTACACCCCGACGAGGCGGCGGGCCCGGGCGGCCAGGGCGTCCAGCAGCGACTCGTCGACCCAGTCCCCGGCGTGCAGCACGATGTCGGCGGCGTCGACCGCCGCCCAGAGCGGCTCCGGCAGGTCCCTGGCCCGCTTCGGCACGTGGGTGTCGGCGATGATCACCAGGCGCATCCCGCCATTCTCCCCGCGGACCGCGCCCCGCGGTCGGCACGACGGCCCGGACAGGCCGGAAAGTCGCCGGTCGCGACGCGGGCTCTTCACATCGGCGCAATCAGCACGTAGTTTGACGGCGATGCATGGGAGCGCTTCCAGCGGTGCTCCTCGATGGAATGGGAGATCCCGTGAGAAGCAGACCCGCACTCGCCGCGCTGAGCGCCGCGGCGGCGCTCAGCGTCGCCGCCACCGTCGCCGTCGGCATCGTCCGAGCTCCCGCCGCGGTCGCCGCCGACTCGGCGTTCTACGTCGACCCGGCGACGGCCGCCGCCGCCTGGGTCGCCGCGAACCCCGGCGACCCCCGGGCCGCCGTCATCTCCGACCGGATCGCCAACGTCCCCCAGGGCCGGTGGTTCACCCGGACCAACACCTCGACCGTACGCTCCGAGGTCGACGCCCTGGTCGGCGCGGCGGCGGCCGCCGGCAGGGTGCCGATCCTGGTCGTCTACAACATCCCGAACCGGGACTGCAGCGGGGCGAGCGGCGGCGGCGCGCCCGACCACGCCACCTACCGGCAGTGGGTCGACCAGGTCGCGGCCGGTCTGGCCGGGCGGCCGGCGACCATCGTCCTGGAACCCGACGTGCTGCCGCTGATGACGAGCTGCCAGAACGCGGCCCAACAGGCCGAGACGAAGGCCTCCATGGCGTACGCCGGCAAGAAGCTCAAGGCGGGCTCGGCCGCCGCGAAGGTCTACTTCGACACCGGGCACTCGGCGTGGCTCTCCCCCGGCGAGGCCGCCTCCCGCCTGCTCGGCGCGGACATCGCCAACAGCGCGGACGGCATCTCGCTCAACGTCTCCAACTACCGGCGCACCGCCGACGAGGTGGCCTACGCCAAGGCCGTGATCGCGGCGACCGGCGTGTCGCGACTCAAGGCGGTCGTCGACACCAGCCGCAACGGCAACGGGCCGGCCGGCTCCGAGTGGTGCGACCCCGCCGGGCGGGCGATCGGCACCCCGAGCACCACCGCCACCGGCGACCCGGCGATCGACGCGTACCTCTGGGTGAAGCTGCCCGGCGAGGCCGACGGCTGCATCGCGCCGGCCGGACAGTTCGTGCCGCAGCGGGCGTACGACCTGGCCGTGGCCGCCGGTCCGGCCCCGACCACCGCCCCGCCGACGACGACGCCCCCGACCACCGCCCCGCCGACCACCGCCCCGCCCACGACGCCCCCGCCGACCACTCCCCCGCCGACCGGCGGCTGCGCGGTGTCGTACACCCCGAACTCGTGGTCCGGCGGCTTCACCGCCGAGCTGCGGGTGACCAACCACGGCGCCGCGCTGACCGGCTGGACCCTCACGTTCGCCCCCGGCGCCGGGGTCCGGCTGACCAACGGGTGGAACGGCGACTGGACCCAGTCGGGCGAGCGGATCACCGTGCGCAACGCCGCCTGGAACGCCGGCCTGCCCGCGGGCGGCACGGTCTCGGTCGGCTTCCAGGGCACCTGGCCGGGCGGCGTTCTGCCCACCCCGACCGGGTTCACCCTCAACGGCACCGCCTGCTCCTGACCCCGTGCGCCCGGGTCGTGCCGCGCCCGCGCGGGCGCGGCACGACCCGGGCGTCCCCGGGGCGGGCGGTCGACGCCCGCATCACCTGCCCCGCGCGACGGCGCGCCCGCCGCGCCACCTGGCGGCGTACGGCAGCACGAACAGGTACAGACCGGTGAACATGAGCAGGACGAGCGGCAGTAGCGGCACGTAGGACACCCAGACGACGGGCTCCTCCCGCGCCAGGGCGACGAAGGTGACGACGACCGTCACCGTGAAGACGATGGCCAGCCAGCGGTGGATCTGCCGGATCCACGTGTTCCACCTCAACGAAAACCTCCTCCGAAGGTGAGCTACCCGAACCCCGGCGACCTGGGGGTACGGCGTCCATGACCGCGACGCTAGGCGCAGTGCGGCGACCGATGCTTCTCGATTCCTGACCGGTCGCCCCGCCGGTACCGCCCCGCCCGGCGGCCCCGCCGCCACGTCGCCGACACGGTGGACGCGAATGGCGGACGGGCCCGCCTAGGATCGGCGCGTGAGCGTGGCGGTGGAGCAACGGCGGGCGCCGGTCGGGCTGCTGCTGCGGCAGTGGCGCAGGCGGCGCGGGCTCAGCCAGCTCGCCCTCGCGGTCGAGGCGGAGGTCTCGACCCGGCATCTCAGCTTCGTGGAGACCGGGCGCTCGGTGCCGAGCCGGGAGATGGTCCTGCGGTTGGCCGAGCATCTCGACGTGCCGCTGCGCGACCGCAACCGGCTGCTGCTGGCCGCCGGGTACGCCCCGGTCTACTCCCAGGCCCCGCTGGACTCCCCCGAGCTGCGACGGGTCCTCGACGCGGTACGCCGGGTCCTGCGGGCACACGAGCCGTACCCGGCCGTCGCGGTGGACCGGCGCTGGAACCTGGTCGCCGGCAACGCCGCCCTGCCGTTGCTCACGGAGGGCGTCGCCGGGCACCTGCTCCGGCCGCCGGCCAACGCGCTGCGGCTGACGCTGCACCCCGAGGGCATGGCGCCCCGGATCGCCAACCTCGCCGAGTGGCGGGCCCACCTGCTCGGCCGGCTGCGCCGGCACCTGGGACTGACCGCCGACGCCGAGCTGACCGCGCTCCACGACGAGCTGCGCGGCTACCCCGGCGGACCGGCCGAGCCGGATGCCGTCCTGCCCCGCGCCGGGGACGTCGTCGTGCCCCTGCGACTACGTCACCCGGGCGGCGAGCTGGCCTTCCTCAGCACCGTCTCGACCTTCGGCACCCCGCTGGACGTGACGGTCGAGGAACTCTCCATCGAGTCCTTCTTCCCGGCCGACGAGGCCACCGACGCGTACCTGCGCGCCGCCGCCCGCTGAGCGGCTCACCGCCGCCGGTGCGCGCCCGGCTGCCCGGGGCCATCGTGTGCCTCGTGCGGCCCCGTAACCGGCATCCGCTCCGGTGGCGGCGTTACCCGTCGGCAGCGGTGGGAACGCGGGCGGTCGACGAAGGAGGAGCCCATGACCAACCCGTCGAGCCCCACCTCGGCATGGCGGCCCGGGATGCCGGGCGGCGACACCCTCCCGTCCGGTCCCGCCGGCCGGCCGACCGCCCCCGGCCACGACGGCCACGGCCCGGAGACCGGTCCGCCCACCGTGACGATCGGGTCGTACCCGGACTATCCGTCCGCCCAGCGGGTCGTCGACTACCTGGCGGACAACCGGTTCCCGGTCGAACACAGCGCCATCGTCGGCACGAACCTCACCCTGGTCGAGACCGTGCTCGGGCGGATGACGACGGGGCGGGCGGCCCTGGCGGGCGCCGGCACGGGTGCCTGGTTCGGACTCTTCATCGGGCTGCTGTTCGGCATCTTCACCGCCGGCAACTGGATCGCGGTGATCCTGGTCGGGCTGGTCGTCGGCGCGATCTGGGGAGCGGTGTTCGGCGCGGTGGCGCACGCGATGACCGGCGGGCGGCGCGACTTCACCTCGGCCAGCTCGCTGCGCGCCGGCCAGTACGCGGTGATCGTCGACGCGCAGTTCGCCGAGCAGGCCCGTCAGCTGCTCGGCCGGATGCACATGGCGGCCCCACCGCCCGCCCGCTGAGGTCTCCGCCGGGGTCGTCCGCCGGTCGTGTCCGCCGGGGCCCGTCGTCAGGCCCCGGCGGCCCTCGCGGCGCCCCGGAGCTCCCGAGCTCCGGAGCTCCGGGGAACCTCCTTCAAAGCTGAAGGGCGTAGTCGCCCCGGAGGTGAGCGCCCTCACGGACGACTAGTTAAATTTTGAAAGAGTGCTACTGTCGTGGCGTGACCGAGAGCCTGGACAGTGCCCGACTCGCCGCCTGGCGCGCCTACATCGAGGCCAGCCAGCGGCTCTACACGCGGTTGGAGGACGACCTGCGCGCCGACAGCGCGCTCAGCTTCGCCGACTACCACGTGCTCGTCCTGCTCTCCGAGGCTCCGGGCCAGCGGCTGCGGATGGGCGAGCTGGCGAGCCGCCTGGTCTTCTCGCCCAGCCGGCTGACGTACCAGATCACCACCATGCAGCGGCGCGGCCTGGTCGCCCGGGAGTCCTGTCCCGACGACCGTCGCGGCAGCGAGGCCGTGCTCACCGCCGCCGGGCTGCTGGCCCTGCGCGAGGCCGCCCCGCACCACCTGCGGTCGGTGCGCGCCCACCTGATGGACGACCTCGACGACGCCGAGGTCGCCTGCCTCACCCGGATCTTCGAGCGACTCGGCCGGCGCCTGCGCGCGGACCGCGACGCGTCGACCGCCCACCCGCACAGCTGAGGAGCCCCCGATGCCCGCCATCACCGTCGACAACGTGCTCGTCCTGCCCCGCCTGCCCAGGCTCGACGAGTCCACCGCGTTCCGCCCGGTCCGCCGGCTGACCACCGCGCCCAGCGGCTACGAGGGCGAGGGCTTCCCGGTCCGCCGGGCGTTCGCCGGCGTGCCGGTGGCCGAGCTGGACCCGTTCATCCACCTGGACCAGATGGGCGAGGTGGACTACGCCCCGGGCGAGCCGAAGGGCACGGCCTGGCACCCGCACCGCGGCTTCGAGACGGTGACCTACATGATCGACGGGATCATGGACCACCAGGACTCGCAGGGCGGCGGCGGCACGATCACCAACGGCGACACCCAGTGGATGACGGCCGCGAGCGGCCTGCTGCACATCGAGGCACCGCCGGAGCACCTCGTCGTCAGCGGCGGGCTGTTCCACGGCACCCAGCTCTGGGTCAACCTGCCCCGGGCGGCGAAGATGAACCCACCCCGCTACCAGGACATCCGCGGCCGGGAGGCGGCCCTGCTGACCACGCCGGACGGCGGCGCGCTGATCCGGGTGATCGCCGGGGAGATCGCCGGGCACCGGGGGCCGGGCTCCACCCACACCCCGATCACCATCACCCACGTGACGGTGCAGCCGGGCGCCCGCGTCGACCTGCCGTGGCGACCGGACTTCAACGCCCTGGTCTACGTGCTGGGTGGGCGGGGCACGGTGGGCACCGACGGGCGGCCGGTGCACACGGGCCAGCTCGCCGTGCACGGCGCGGGCGACGCGCTGACCTTCGCCGCGGACGCCAGCCAGGACGGCCACACCCCGACGCTGGACCTCTACATCATGGGCGGCGAGCCGATCCGGGAGCCGGTGGCGCACTACGGCCCGTTCGTCATGAACACCCGCGACGAGCTGCTCCAGGCGTTCGAGGACTTCAAGGCAGGCCGGCTCGGTGTCGTCCCCGCCGAGCGGCTGCCGCACACCGACGGCCCGGCCCCCAGGCCTTGAGCCCACGCGCGCCGGTGGGCGCCCCCCGGCACGGCCGGGTGGCGCCCACCGGCGCGTCGGGACGCGGCGTCAGGAGACGGCGAAGATGCCCGCGACTCCAAGGATCACCATGAGCAACACCGTCACCAGCGCACCCCGCTCGCTCTCGACCGCCGGCTCGCGGTACTCGGTCACAGGGTTCGTCGTCTCGCCGGGCATGGTGTTGCCTCCTCGGTGTTCGCGTCGTGATCGGGCGGAGGTCGGGGGTCGCCCGACCGGTCACCGGAGTGCCGGCCGGGATGCGGACCCGCGACCTGGGTCCTACCGTGAGGACGTTGTCGACCTCGGGGGGCTGGAACGGTGGCACCGCGCAACTGGTTCCTGAGCGCAGCCGAACGCGCCAACCCGGTGTCAGAGTTACCCGTCTGGAGCAGCGGAAACCTTGCCGAGCCGTTAATTCACGGTGCCGCGTACTTCGACCGGCTGGTCGACGAGGTGGAGGCGCTGGAGGCCGGCGACCACCTCTTCTTCACCGACTGGCGCGGCGACCCGGACCAGCGGTTGCGCCCGGACGGGCCGACCGTGGCGCAGCTCTTCGCGCGGGCCGCGCAGCGGGGCGTGGTGGTCAAGGGCCTCGTCTGGCGCTCCCACCTCGACGTCCTGGCCTACAGCGAGGCGGAGAACCGCACCCTGAGCGAGACGGTCTCCGCCGCCGGCGGCGAGGTGCTGCTCGACCAGCGGGTCCGTCGGGGCGGCTCGCACCACCAGAAGCTGGTGGTGCTGCGGCACCCCGCCGCACCGGAACGGGACGTCGCCTTCGCCGGCGGGATCGACCTGTGCCACAGCCGGCGCGACGACGCCGCGCACCGGGGAGACCCGCAGGCGGTGCAGATGTCCGCCCGCTACGGGGACCACCCGCCCTGGCACGACGTGCAGCTCGCGGTGCGGGGGCCGGTGGTGGGCGCGCTGGACACCACCTTCCGGGAGCGGTGGACCGACCCGATGCCGCTGGACTCGGAGAACCCCCTCGCCTACCTGCGGGACCGGCTGCGCGGCGCGGACCTACGGCCCGACCCGCTGCCGCCGCAGCCGGCCGACCCGCCACCCTGCGGCCCGCACCACGTCCAGGTGCTGCGCACCTACCCGGCCGTCCGGCCCCGCTACTCCTTCGCCCCCGACGGCGAGCGCACGGTGGCCCGCGGCTACACCAAGGCGGTCCGGCGGGCCCGGCGGCTGATCTACCTGGAGGACCAGTACCTGTGGTCCACCGAGGTGGCCGACCTGTTCGCCCGGGCGCTGCGGGAAAACCCCGACCTGCACCTGGTCGCCGTGGTGCCCCGGTTCCCGGACGTGGACGGCCGGCTGGCGCTGCCGCCCAACACGGTCGGCCGCGAGCAGGCGCTGTCGCTCTGCGAGCGGGCGGCCCCGGAGCGGGTGCACGTCTTCGACGTGGAGAACCACGCCGGCGATCCGGTGTACGTGCACGCCAAGGTGTGCGTGGTCGACGACGTGTGGGCCAGCGTGGGCAGCGACAACTTCAACCGCCGGTCCTGGACGCACGACAGCGAGCTGTCCTGCGCGGTGCTCGACGACACCCGCGACGACCGGGCGCCGACCGACCCGGCCGGCCTCGGCGACGGCGCCCGGGTCTTCGCCCGCGAGCTGCGGCTGCGGCTGTGGCGCGAGCACCTGGACCGCGACCCCGAGGGCGGCGAGGACGCCGACCTGATCGACCCGGCCGACGCCGTGGCGGCGGTCACCGCCGCCGCCGACGCGCTGCGACGCTGGTACGACGCCGGGCAGGCCGGCCCCCGGCCGCCGGGCCGGCTGCTGCCGCACCGGGCCGAACGGCTGCCCTGGTACACCCGGGCCTGGGCGCTGCCGGCGTACCGGCTGGTCTACGACCCGGACGGTCGGCCGCTGCGGGCCCGCCGGGCGGGCACGTGGTGAGCGTCCGGGCCCGGTGCGGGGCGGAACCTCAGGCGGGCACGAAGAGGGCGTCGGGCCGGCTGCGGGCGGGCACGGCCTCGTCGGCGTCGGCGGGGTGCACCGTCAGCCCTCCGGGGTAGGCGAACGAGGCGCGCGGGGAGTAGAAGCCGAACCCGATCGTCAGCGGGTTCTCCGGGCGGAGCGCGTAGATCGGGTGGGTCGGCTCCAGGAACTCCACCGACTCGATCACGAAGGGGTCGACCGGTTCGGCGACGTACGGGTAGACGGCGCTGAGCAACTGCCCGTCCCGGGCCGTGAAGTAGCGGTGGTGGCCGCTGCTGATCGCCCGGCCCGTCTCGCCCACCTGGCAGCGGGCCCGGATCACCGGTACGCCGTCGATCTCCGTCTCGGCGACGATCTCCCCGTCGTGGCGCTCGATGCGGGTCCGGCCCGCGACGGCGGGCGCCCCCCGCGCGGTGGCGTAGGCGCGGACCCGCTCGCTACAGGTCACGTAGTGCGTCCACCAGCCGCCGGGGTTGACCCCGCCCGGCGCGTCCACCCCGGCCAGCGCCACCCCGAGGTAGGTCAGCGAGTACGCGCCGAAGCCGGAGGTCTGGCTCTCGTCGTCGACGACGTACTGGTTCATGAAGACCAGCCGGTCGGCCGACGGGCGCAGCCCTGCCGGGACCAGCGCCGCGACCGCGTCCGGGTCCGCCGGCAGCCAGCCGAAGAAGAGCGTGCGGCTGCTGACGACGAGATGGGGGGCGGCGGGGTCGAGCACGGCACCTCCGGAAGGGGGCAGGTACCCGCACGCTACGGCCCGTCCCGTGGACGGGACAACGACGGAAAGCCGACATTGGGCGCCGGTCATCCGGGGGGACGGTGACCGCTCGGCCGGCCGGTCCGGGCCGCCCGGATGGGGCGTCGTCGATGTCCGGCGGGGCCGGCTGACCGTACGCCCGACGTAAGCCGGCCCACAATCCGAGGAGGATTCGCCCCATTCATTCCTTCCGTGCCGGAAAAATTACTTAAGTACATCGTACTTTCGGCTAGATTTCGGCGGACCGATCGGGCTAAGGTGACTTCCGAACGTACATCTGAACTTAAACCTAAGCGTCACGTCTTTCATCCGCGGACGAGGTGCAGGGAGGACCACCCATGACCGCGCCAACGATCAGCGAACCGGCGACCACGACAGCGCCGAGCGCCACCCAGAAGCTCGACCCGCGTGCGCTCACCGACAGCGCCGCGGACCTGCTCAACGCGATGGCCGCGTTGCCGGCCGGCCACCCGTCCCGCGCCGCCCTGCGCGACAGGGCGATCGAGGCCTGGCTGCCGCTCGCCAACCACCTCGCCCACCGCTACAGCGGCCGGGGCGAGCCCACCGACGACCTGGCCCAGACCGCCGCCGTCGGCCTGATCAAGGCGATCGACAAGTTCGACCCGTCCCGCGGCGTCGACTTCGCCGGTTACGCGATCCCCACCATCATCGGTGAGCTCAAGCGGCACTTCCGCGACCGCACCTGGGACATCCGCGTCCCGCGCCGGCTCCAGGAGCTGCGGCTGGCCATCTCCGACGCCAACAGCTCGCTGCTGCAGACCCTGGGCCGGTCGCCCACGGTGGCCGACATCGCCGCCCACCTCAAGCTCACCGAGGAAGAGGTGCTGGAGGGCCTGGAGGGTGCCCGCGCCTACAACGCGGTCTCGCTCTCCACCCCGACCGGCGACGGCGACCGCGCGACCGAGCTGGGCGACATGCTCGGCGGCGTGGACGGCGAGTTCGAGCTTGCCGAGCTGCGGGTCGCCCTCGGCCCGGCGCTGGCCACGCTCGACGAGCGGGAGCAGAAGATCCTCACGCTGCGGTTCTACGGCAACCTGACGCAGTCGCAGATCGCCGAGCAGATCGGCGTCTCGCAGATGCACGTCTCCCGGCTGCTGGCCCGCGCGCTGACCAAGCTGCGGGGGCAGCTCGACGGCACGTACTAGGGGTGGTGGGCGATGGCCGGGCCGGCGGGCCCGGCCATCGCCGTGTCCGGTGCGGACGCGTCACCACGGACGTCCGGCGCCCGGCCGCCCTCCCGACGGGTGGCCCGGGCGCCGTCGTTCAGCGGGCGGGCTCCCGCCACATCGGCCAGAACGGCGTGCCGTCGGGCAGGTGGAAGGGCTCGGCGACCCGGTAGCCGTGCCGCGCGTAGAGGTCGCGGCCGGTCTCGCTCGCCGCCTCCAGGTAACCGGGCACCCCCTCGGCGTCGAGGACGGCGTGGTGGTGCCGCAGCAGCGCGCTGCCCAGCCCCTGCCCCTGCCGGTCCGGAGCGACGGCGAGGAAGGCCAGGTGGTGGTGGTCCGCGTGCGGGTGGTGGGTCTCGAAGAGCTTGTCCAGGTGCGCGAACCGGTCGGTCCACTCCCCGCACGCCGCGGCCAGCCGGGCGTCGTAGTCCTCCGGCGGCGGGGCCGGGTCGCCCACCGACGGGAACCAGACCGCCACCCCCGCCCGGTCCGCGGTCGCGTGGACGAGGCCGTACCGCATCGCGTGGTCCACCAGGATCGCGAAGTTGCCCGCCAGCACGGACTGCCGCCGCCCGGCGTCGGGCACGAGCCACCGGGGCGCGTCGAGGGCCATGAACGCCTCGGCGATCCGGCCGGCCACCAGCGACGTCTCCCGCGGCCCGAGCCGCTCGACCCGCACCTCGCTCACCGCGGCGCCGCCGTCCCGCTCGGGACCGGCCCGCCGACGTGCCCGGCCGCCGGCACCGTCACCGCCACGCTCTCGGCGCCGAGACCGATCCGGGCGTACGTGTCGGGGCGGCTGCCGCGCAGCACCAGCGCCCACAGCAGGCCGAGCAGCGCGGCGACCGGGTAGACCGCCGGGACCGCCCAGCGCAGGGTCGAGTCCGGGGCCACCCCGAGCAGGTCGGCGAAGTTGACCACCGCCAGCATGACGATCACGGCCAGGGCCACGGCGGCGAGGCCGGGGGCCACCGCGCGACGCCACAGCGTCTCGTCCACCCCGCTGCGGGCGAAGAAGGCGATCACCGCGACCGAGGTGGTGGCGATCAGCAGCAGTACCCCGAAGCCGCCGGCGGTGCCGACCCAGTAGAACAGCTGCACCACCGGGTCCCAGCCGTTGAGCGCGTAGAGCACGATCACCACCAGGCCGAGCGCGCTCTGCGCGAGGGAGGCGGCCCGGGGCGATCCGGTACGCGGCGAGGTCTGCCCGAACACGGCCGGCAGCACCCGCTCCCGGCCGAGCGCGAACGTGTACCGGGCGGTGGTGTTGTGGAAGGAGATCATCGCGGCGAGCACCGAGGTCAGGAAGAGCGCCTGGCCGATGGTGACGGCGGTGCCACCGAGGTGTGCCTCGGCCAGGTTGAAGATCAGCCCGATGCTCTGCTCGCCCGCCTCGGCGGCGATCCGGTCCGGCCCGACGGCGACGGTCATGCTCCACGACGACAGCGCGTAGATCCCCGCGATGATGGCGATCGAGAGGTAGGTCGCCAACCGCACCGTCCGCCGCGGGTCCTTGCTCTCCTCGCTGAACACCACGGCGGACTCGAAGCCCACGAAGCCCAGGATGGCCAGCACCAGCACCGCGCCGGCGCCGGGTACGACGAGGTTCTCCGGTGACAGGGCGGCGAAGCTGACGTTCCCGCCGGCCGGGTGGGTCAGCTGCCCGAGGTCGAAGACGACGATCACCACCATCTCGGCGACCAGCAGCGCCGCCAGCACCAGGCCGTTGAGGTCGATGCGGAGCAGACCGAGCACGCCGACCGTCGCCCAGGCGACCAGCGCCACCACCCACCACGCCGGGGCCACCCCGAACAGGCGGCCCAGCACCGGCTCCGCGGCGGCGCCGATGGTGCCGTAGAGCCCCACCTGGAGGGCGTTGTACGCGATCAGCGCGACCCAGGCGGCACCGACGCCGGCCGGACGGCCCAGCCCACGGGCGACGTAGGCGTAGAACGCGCCGGCGTTGGCCATCCGCCGGGCCATCGCCACGTACCCGATGGAGAAGAGGGCGAGCACCGCGGCCACCGTCAGGAAGGCCAGCGGGATGCCGAGCACCCCGACGACCCCGTAGCCGGTGGTGACCACGCCGGCCACGACGGTCAGCGGGGCGGCGGCGGAGAGGACGAAGAAGATCACCGACGGCACGCCGAGCCGGCCGCGGGCCAGGGCCTCGGAGACGTTGCTCGGTCGGCCGAGCGTTGGTGTCGACATACGCGGACTCCGGTTCGAGGGGGGAGGGGTGGAGGGGCGTCAGCCGACGCCGCGCAGCACGGCGGCGCCGACCGCGGCCTCGGTGTGCGCCACGAGTTCCCGCAGCGGCGGGGGCAGCGCCGGGATGAGCACGCCCAGCCGGTGGTGCGCCCGAGGGCCGGCGCTCCACAGCACCTCGCGGCTCAGGCCGGCGGCGACGACCAGACCCAGCAGCGTCCCGTCGGGCACGCTCGGCGGTTCCGGCCGGTCGAGCAGGGCGCGCAGCCGGGTGGCCGGCCAGGCCACCGCGTTGAGGTCGATCGGCAGGTAGCTGACGGTGGTGCGGAGCAGCCGCCGGCTCTCCTGCCGGCGCAGCACCCCCGCCCTGACCAGCCGCTCCCCCACCGAGGTGGTGGCGGTCTGCGCCAGGAAGCTCAGCCAGGTACGCACCGGGTGCTGCTGCGTCTCGCCGACCAACTGGTCCAGCACGGTGTGCGCGAGCGCGTCCGCCGGCGGGCGTCGGTCGACCACCGTGACCAGCCCGGCGGAGACGGTGACGTGTCCACGCAGGACCAGTTCACCGAGCAGCCCTCCGGCGAGGCCCAGGCCGGTCGCCGTCGGGTGCAGCTTCGCCTTGCCCCGACTGTCGTTGTGGGTGATCAGGAAGAACTCGTCGGCGATGAGCAACCGGTCCTCCCGCGCGGGTTGTCCACAGTGATCGCAACCGGGCAAGGATGCACCGGCCGTGACTGCAACGCAACTCCCGTTTATGGAAGTTGCACTCCGTGCTTGCGCGACCTGCGGATCTTGCCGTGACAGACTCGGAGGGTGACCGCGAGCCCCACCGTCCGCCGCCGCCGCATCGCCCGGGAACTCCGCCAGTTGCGCGAGCGCGCGGGCATGACCCTGGATGTCGCCGCCCGGCAACTGGACATGTCCAAGAGCAACCTGTCCCGCATCGAGAACGCCCAGATCGGCATCAAGCCGCGCGACGTCCGGGCCGCGCTGGCCCTGTACGAGGTGACCGGGACGGACGCCGAGGCGCTCATCGAGATCGCCCGCGGGGCGCAGCAGCGCGGCTGGTGGCAGAAGTACAGCGACGTCCTGCCGGAGTGGTTCGAGTTCTACGTCGGACTGGAGGCGGAGGCGGCGAGCCTGCGCACGTACGAGGCCGAGGCGGTGCCCGGGCTGTTGCAGACCGAGGCGTACGCGCGGGAGGTCTTCCGGCGCACCGCGGGCGAGGACGGGATCGAGCGCAAGGTCGCCGCGCGGCTGCACCGGCAGAACGTGCTGCACCGCGACAATCCGGTCGAGTTGTCCGTGGTGCTCAACGAGGCGGTGCTCTGCCGCCCGGTCGGCGGCAACGCCGTGATGGCCGATCAGATGGCCCATCTCGCGAAGGTCTCTCAACTACCGAACGTGACCCTCCAGGTACTTCCGTTCTCGGCCGGCGGGCACCCGGCGATGAACGCCCCGTACGTCGTGCTGACGTTCGCCGATGCCGCCGACGCCGCCGTGGTTTACCTGGAAAACCTCACGATGGGGCTGGCTCTGGAGGAGGTCGGCCAGGTGCGCGGGTATAGCCTTGTGCACGAGGAGATGTGCCGGATGGCACTCGGTCCGGAGGCGTCCCTGACCCGCCTGACGGAAGCTTCTCGTCACTTTGCGTGACCGTTGACGCGGCGCGCCGGCACAGACGGGGGTACCGCGATGACCGCGTTCGACCTGACCCGGGCGCAGTGGCGCATCAGCAGCCGCAGCGTGGGCAACGGCAACTGCGTGGAGGTCGCCTCAACCGGGGACCGGGTCGCCGTCCGGGACAGCAAGGACCGTCCCGGCCCCGTACTGGCCTTCCCGGCGTCGGCCTGGCGCGCCTTCGTCACCGGCGTCGACGGGGTACGCCCCGACTGAGCCACTCCCGGCGGTGCGAGACTGGGCCGTGCTCTCGGACGTGCCCCTCGACCTGCCCGTACGGCCGGTGCTGCCGGAACTGGTCGCGGCGCTGCGCGGCGCCGGCGCCGGGGTGCTGGTCGCCCCGCCCGGGACCGGCAAGACGACCCTCGCCCCACTGGCCGTGGCCGACGAGGTCTCCGGCCGCGTGCTGGTCGCCCAGCCGCGCCGGGTGGCGGCCCGCGCGGCGGCGCGCCGGATGGCCGCGCTGCTCGGCGAGCCGCTCGGCGAGCGGATCGGGTACGCCGTGCGCGGCGAGCGGCGCAGCGGACCGCGGACCCGCGTCGAGGTGGTCACCACCGGGCTGCTGGTGCGGCGGCTGCACCGCGATCCCGAGCTGGCCGGCACCGGCGCCGTGCTGCTCGACGAGTGCCACGAGCGGCAGCTCGACGCCGACCTGGCGCTCGCGTTCGCGGTGGAGGCCCGGGCCGCGCTGCGTCCCGACCTGTGGCTGCTGGCGATGTCGGCCACCCCGGAGGCGGACCGCTTCGCCGCGCTGCTCGGCGGCGGGGGCGCTGCCGCGCCGATCGTCCGGGCGTCCTCGGCCCTGCACCCGGTGACCCGGATCTGGGCGCCGCCGCCCCGGCCGGTGGCCGCGCCGGGGGCCGGCCCGGTCGACCGGGGCCTGCTCGACCACGTCGCGGCGACGGTGCGCCGGGCGCTGCGCGAGCGCGACGGGGACGTGCTGGTCTTCCTGCCCGGGGCCGGCGAGATCGGCGCCGTCGCGGGCCGGCTGGCCGACCTGCGCGACGCGGTCGCCGTCCTGCCGCTGCACGGCCGGCAGCGCGGCGCCGACCAGGACGCGGCGCTGCGCCCGGCCGACCGGCGGCGGGTGGTGCTGGCGACGGCGGTCGCGGAGAGCAGCCTGACCGTGCCGGGCGTCCGGGTGGTGGTGGACGCCGGGCTGTCCCGGGTCGCCCGGATGGACCTGGCCCGGGGCCTCGGCGCCCTGGTCACCGTCGGCGTGTCCCGGGCGGCGGCCACCCAGCGCGCCGGCCGCGCGGGCCGGGAGGCGCCCGGGCACGTCTACCGCTGCTGGTCGGCGGCCACCCACGAACGGCTGGCCGCGCAGCCGAAGCCGGAGATCGCCACCGCCGACCTGACCGGCTTCGCCCTGGAGCTGGCCGCCTGGGGGTCACCGGACGGCGCCGGGCTGGCCCTGCCCGACCCGCCCCCGGCGGCGTCGATGGCGGTGGCCCGCGACACCCTCACCACGCTCGGCGCGCTCGACGCGGACGGCCGGATCACCGACCGGGGCCGGGCGATCGCCGCGGTCGGCGCGCATCCCCGGCTGGCCCGGGCGCTGCTCGACGGGGCCGGCCGGGTGGGAGCGGACCGGGCGGCGGAGGTCGTGGCGGTGCTCGCCGAGGACTCCGCCGCCGGGCCGGGCGACGACCTGACCGCCGCCTGGCGCCGGCTGCGCGCGGGCACGGACCCGGGTGCCACCGCCCGCTGGCGCGCGGAGGTACGCCGACTGCGCGCCGCCCTGCCCGACGCTCCCGCGCAGCGGCCCGACCGGGCACGCCCGCCCCACGGCTCCGGCGCGGCGACGGCGGCCGGCACCGGCCGGACGCGGCCGACCCGGCACTCGGCCGACGACCCGCCCGCCGTGCACCCGCCGGGGCGCGACCACCTGGACCCGGCCGGGGACGCGGAACGGGGCCGGCTGACCGACGACCTGGCCACCGGGCTGCTGGTCGGGCTCGCCCACCCGGAGCGGCTGGCTCGGGTGCGGCGGCCGGGCGGCTCGGCGTACCTGATGAGCGGCGGGACCGCTGCGGAGCTGGCGCCCGGGTCGGGGCTGGCCGGCGCCGACTGGCTGGCGGTCGCGGTGGCGGACCGCTCCCCCGGCGCCCCGACCGCCCGGGTGCGGCTGGCCACCCCGCTCGACGAGGCGACCGCCCGGGAGGCGGGCGGGCCGCTGCTACGCACCGAGCGGGAGGTCCGCTGGGCCGGCGAGGACGTGGTGGCCCGGGAGGTGCTGCGGCTGGGGGCGATCAAGCTGGTCGAGCGGCCACTCGCCCGGCCGGACCCGGCGGAGGTGGCGCAGGCCCTGCTGACCGGCCTGCGTCGTACCGGCCTCGGCCTGCTGACCTGGACCCCGGCGGCGCGGGCGTTGCGCGAGCGGCTGGCGTTCTGCCGGCAGTCGCTCGGCGGCGACTGGCCCGACGTGGGCGACGAGGCGCTGCTCGCCCACGCGCCCACCTGGCTGGGCCCGGAGCTGGCCCGCGCCCGCCGCCGCGCCGACCTGGCCCGGGTCGACGTGGCCGGGGCGCTGCGCCGGCTGCTGCCGTGGGCGCTGGCGGCCCGGCTGGACGAGGTGGCGCCGGAGCGGATCGCGGTGCCGAGCGGATCGCGGATCCGGCTCGACTACGCCGACCCGGCGGCGCCGGTGCTCGCGGTGAAGCTCCAGGAGACCTTCGGCTGGCGGGACGCGCCGCGGATCGCCGACGGCCGGGTGCCGGTGCTGCTGCACCTGCTCTCGCCGGCCGGGCGGCCGGTGGCGGTCACCGCCGACCTGGCCTCCTTCTGGCGCACCGGCTATCCGCAGGTACGGGGGGAGCTGCGCGGGCGCTACCCGCGCCACCCGTGGCCGGAGGACCCGACCACGGCCCCGCCCACCCGGCACGCCACCCCGCGCCGCCGCTGAGCGGGCTCATGTCGTCGCCACGAGGCTCCAGGGCGCTGAACCGGCTGGTTCGCTCGCGACGCTCGCTCACTCCTCCACGACGTCGGCGACGACCACCGTGACGTTGTCCGGCCCGCCGGCCCGCAGCGCCAGGTCGATCAGCCGGCGGGCGCAGTCCGCGCGGTCGGGGTGCTCGGCGAGCACCTCGGCGAGGGTGTCCGGACGCACGACGTTGGACAGCCCGTCGCTGCACAGCAGCCAGCGGTCCCCGGCCCAGGGCACCATCGTCGCGTACGCCGGGGAGACCTCCTCGCCCTGCAACGCCTGGGTGACCACGGCCCGACGGGGGTGGCTGCTGGCCTGGTCGGCGGTGATCACCCCCTGGTCGACGAGCATCTGCACGAACGTGTCGTCCCGGGTGATCTGCTTGAGCACGCCTTCGCGGAACAGGTAGGCGCGGGAGTCGCCGACGTGGGCGAGGGCCAGGCAGCTGCCCGTCCGGGCGAAGAGCAGGGCGGTCAGCGTGGTGCCCATGCCCTGCCGCTCCGGATCCTCGGCGACCGCCTGGTGGATCCGCGCGGTGGCCAGCTGGATGCCGCTCTGCAGTGCGGCCACCAACGCGTGCTCCGGGGTCTCCACGTCCAGCGGAGCGACCGCCTCGATGGCGATCGCGCTGGCCAGGTCGCCGGCCGCCATCCCGCCCATGCCGTCGGCGACGGCGACGAGCCAGGTGCCGGCGTGCAGGGCGTCCTGGTTCCCACTGCGGATCAGCCCACGGTCGCTCGTTCCCACGGAACGCAGCTTCAGGGTCATGGGTGGCAGCCTGCCAGGCGGAGGGCTCGGTTGTCTCTAGGAGATCGAGACCTCGGCGCGTCGCGCGGCGAATCTCACTGTCCCGGGGGTCCCGCCGGGCGGTTCCGGACCATCCAGCCGGATCGATTGACAGGGTGCCGGAGGCACTGGAACCATCGACTCGACCTGGGAGCGCTCCCAGGTCGCCACCGCCGCCCCCGTCCCCGCAGTCGTCCGGAAGGAACCACCCGTGACGCCATCCCGACGTCGCCTCGCGCTGCTCGCGACCGCGACCACCCTCGCCCTGACCGGAGCCACCGCCGGCACGGCCCACGCCGAACCGCCCCCCGACGCCCCCGAACAGATCGACAACGGCGACTTCAGCGCGGGCGTGTCCCCCTGGTTCTCCTACGGCACCGGCCCGCTCGGGGTCACCGACGGCCGGCTCTGCACCACCGTGCCCGGCGGCCTGGCCAACCCGTGGGACGCCGGCATCGGCCAGGACGGCGTGCCGCTGGTCGCCGGGGCCGAGTACACGCTCGGCTTCGACATCTCCGCCACCCCCGGCACCGCCGTCAAGGCGGTCCTGCAACTGGGCACCGCCCCCTACACCACGTACGCCAGCGTCGACGCCGCCGCCGGCGGCACCGCCCAGCGGTTCGAGAAGACGTTCACGGTCGCCGAGGGCAACCCGGCCGCCCAACTGATCTTCCAGGTCGGCGGCGGCGCGGCCGAGCAGACCGTCTGCCTGGACGACGTCTCGCTGCGCGGCGGCGACCCGCCGGAGCCGTACGTGCCCGACACCGGGCCGCGGGTGCGGGTGAACCAGGTCGGCTACCTGCCCGGCGGGCCGAAGAACGCCACCGTGGTGACGTCGGCGACCGACGCCCTGCCCTGGCAGCTCCGCTCCGCCGCCGGCACGGTCCTGGCCAGCGGCAGCACCACCCCGCGCGGCGTCGACGCCGCCTCCGGGCAGAACGTGCAGACGCTCGACTTCTCGTCGTACCGGACCCCGGGCGCGGGGCTGACCCTCACCGTCGACGGGGAGACCAGCCACCCCTTCGACATCTCGGGCACCCTCTACGACCGGCTGCGCGCCGACTCCCTCCAGTTCTTCTACGCCCAGCGCAGCGGCATCGCCATCGACGGCGACCTGATCGGCGCCGAGTACGCCCGCCCGGCCGGGCACCTCGGCGTGGCGCCCAACAAGGGCGACACCTCCGTGCCCTGCCAGCCGGGCGTCTGCGACTACTCGCTGGACGTGCGCGGCGGCTGGTACGACGCCGGCGACCACGGCAAGTACGTGGTCAACGGCGGCATCGCCACCTACCAGCTGCTGAACACCTTCGAGCGGACCCGCACGGCCGCCACCGCCGGGCACGGCGCGGCCCTCGGCGACAGCACGCTGCGGGTGCCCGAGCGCGGCAACGGCGTGCCGGACGTGCTCGACGAGGCCCGCTGGGAGCTGGAGTTCCTGCTGCGCATGCAGGTGCCGGCCGGCAATCCGCTCGCCGGGATGGCCCACCACAAGATCCACGACCGGAACTGGACCGGGCTGCCGCTCGCCCCGCACGACGACCCCGAGCAGCGCGAGTTGCACCCGCCGTCCACCGCCGCCACCCTCAACCTGGCCGCCGTCGCCGCCCAGTGCGCGCGGCTCTTCGCCCCCTACGACGCGGCCTTCGCGAAGCGCTGCGGCACGGCGGCGAAGACGGCATACGCCGCCGCCAAGGCCAACCCGACGCGGTACGCCAGCCCGACCGACAGCACCGGCGGCGGGGCGTACGACGACACGAACGTCACCGACGAGTTCTACTGGGCCGCCGTCGAGCTCTACCTGAGCACCGGGGAGCAGCCGTACCTGGCGGACCTGACCGCCTCGCCGCACCACACCGGGGACGTGTTCGACCCGCGCGGCTTCGGCTGGCAGGGCGTCGCCGCGCTGGGCCGGCTCGACCTGGCCACCGTGCCGAACGGGCTGCCGGCCGCCGACCTGGCCCGCGTCCGCGCCTCGGTGACCGCCGCCGCCGACGCCCACCTCGCCGAGGCGGGCCGGCAGGCGTACGGGCTGCCGATGCCCGGGGACGCGGGCAGCTACTTCTGGGGCGGCAACAGCAACATCATCAACAACGCGATCGTGCTGGCCACCGCCTTCGACCTCACCCGGGACGCGAAGTACCGCGACGGCGCGGTGCAGGCGATGGACTACGTCCTCGGCCGCAACGCCCTGAACATCTCGTACGTGACCGGGTGGGGCGAGCACGCGGCGGAGAACCAGCACAGCCGGATCTTCGGCCACCAGCTCGACCCGGACCTGCCGAAGCCGCCCGCCGGCTCGCTGGCCGGTGGCCCGAACGCCGCCCTCCAGGACCCGTTCGCCGCGAAGCTGCTCGCCGGCTGCAAGCCGATGTTCTGCTACGTCGACGACATCAACTCGTACGCCACCAACGAGGTCGCCATCAACTGGAACTCGGCGCTGGCCTGGATCGCCTCGTTCCTGGCCGACCAGGGTGACTCGGCGGCGGTGCCGGCGCCGACCTGCGCGGCCACGTACACCAACCACGGCGCCTGGCAGGGCGGCACCGGATTCACCGCCCAGGTGACCATCCGCAACACCGGCACCAGCACCGTCGACGGGTGGACGGCCCGCTTCGCCTTCACCGGCGACCAGAAGGTACGCGAGGCGTGGCTGGCCAGGGCGACACAGGCGGGGGCCACGGTCACCGCGAAGAACGAGTCGTACAACGCCAGGATCGCCCCGGGCGGCACCGTCACCTTCGGCTTCAACGCGGTGACCGGCGGCGGCGCCAACCCGGCACCCGGCCTGATCACCGTGAACGGCGCGGCCTGCACGCTCTCCTGACGGTCCGGTCCGGGCGGTCCGCCGCCCCGGGCCGGCGAACACCCTCGCGAGCCGGGGGAGGCGGGCCGCCGCCTCCCCCGGCGAGCGGTCGCCTCGACCGCACCCGTCCGGATCGTCCCGGTGCCGCCGCGCCGCTCGCATGGTGGCCTCCCCGGGTCCGGGGAGGCCACCACCCCGGTCGGACCTCGTCGCGCGGGACGGGCCGCGCGGCCGGCAGCCTCCCAATCCCGGTGGACGGCGTCCCGGGACGTACGACAGGGTGGCCGGCATGGACGACGCGGAGCGGCGGGTCTGGTCGCGACTGCCCGACGGCACCCGGAGCGCCCTGGCCGACCTGCCCCCGGCGGACCTGCGCACGCTGCTGCTGGCGGTGGCCCGGGACCGGGCGGCGGCGGTACGCCCCGCGGACCTGGTCCGCCGCTGGCGCACTGACCGCTTCACCCGGCCGGCGGCGGCCGACCCCCGCGCGCTGGCCGCCGTCGAGGCCCGCCTGTGGCAGCTGCTGCCCGCCGAGTTCGCCGGCGTCGACCTCTCCCCCGTCGCGCCGCTCGGCACCTGCTCGGCCGTCACGCCGATGAGCCAGAACCGCGTCGTCACCACTTTTCGCGCCACCGAGGTGCTCAGCGACCCCACCAACGCGCTCGCGATCGAGGCCGCGGTACGCCGCCGGGAACAGCCGGCCGGCGGCGCCGTGCACCTGGCCGCCTGCCACCGGGTGCTGCGGGCGCAGGACTTCGGGCCGGGCTGGTCGGCGCGCTTCCGGCTCTTCACGCTGATCTCCAGCGCCCGCGACGGCGGCTCGGGGCGCACCGAGGCACGGCTGCTCACCCTGCCCCTGGCGTACTGGCGGACGGTGCTCGCCACCCTGCTGCCGCAGTCGGCGGCGGCCCGGGTGCGCCTGACCGTGCTCGACAACCCCGTCGTCGGGGAACGGATCGAGGACACCGTCCGGCCGGCGCTGGGCCCGTCGGGCGTACCGCTGGTGGACGAACCGGAGCGCCGACGCGGCCGGGGCTACTACGTCAGCGCGGCGCTGCGGATCACCGCCGGGCACGGCGCGGACGAGGTCCCACTCGGCGACGGCGGCTTCACGAACTGGACCGCCCGGTTCACCAGCGACGCCAAGGAACGCTGCCTGACCTCCTGCCTGGCCACGGAACGCCTGACCCCCCTCACCCCCTAACCCGCCCCGCCCCCCTCCCCCGTCCCGCCCCCGCCCCCCACCCCCCAGCGCGGTCGATCATGCAGTTGTGGTGGGCGGCGCGCCCTGGATCGCACCTTTTGCGGGGCACCACAACTGCATGATCGACGGGGCGGGCGGGTGGGTGGGGGCGGGCGGGGCAGGCGGGTGGGGGCGGGTGTAGCAGCATGTTCGTCATGAGCGATCAGCGGAGCCCCGGCGTGCGGCCCGGCGGGTTGACGGACGCGCCCGCCGTGCTGCGGCTGCTCGACGACGCCACCGCCTGGCTGGTGGCGCGGGGTCGCACCGGCCAGTGGGGCACCGAAGCGGCCTCGACCGACCCGCGGCGGATCGCGCAGGCCGAGGCCTGGGCGACCGGCGGCGGGCTGTGGCTGGCGACGCTCGCCGAGCGCCCCGTCGGCGCGCTCGTGGTGGGGACGGCGACGGAGTACGTGCCGCCCGCCACCGAGCCCGAGCTGTACGTGAACCTGCTGGTCACCGACCGCGCACACGCCGGGTCGGGCATCGGCGGCCGGCTGCTGGCGCACGCCGCCGAGCTGGCCCGGGAGCGTGGGCTCGGCCTGCTCCGGGTGGACTGCTACGCGGGCGGCGACGGCGCGCTGGTCCGCTGGTACGAGCGGCAGGGCTTCACCGCCACCGACCCGTTCACGGTCGAGCGCCCCGGCCGTGACCCGTGGCCCGGGCAGGTCCTCGTCCGCCGCCTGACCTGACCCACCCGCCCGTCGACACGGCACGTCCCGACGGCGGGCGAGGGCGCCACCGCTCAGCCGGCGCTGCGCAGCTTCGGCAGCACCTCGGCGCCGAACGCGTCGATGAAGTCCCGCTGCTCCTGCCCGACGTGGTGCAGGGCGATCTGGTCGAAGCCCAGCTCCAGGTACTCCTCCAGCCAGCCGACGTGCCGGCCGAGGTCGGCGGAGACGTTCACGACGTCGTGGACCTTCTCCATCGGCACGTCCTGCGAGACCGCGTCGAAGTGCTCCGGGGTCTCCAGGTCCCAGCAGATCGGCGGGGCGAAGACGTTGCTGCGCCACTGCTCGTACGCGAGCCGCTCGGCCTCGGCCTGCTCCGGCGCCCAGCTCACGTGCACCTGGAGGTGCAGCGGGCCGCGCCCGCCGGCGTCCCGGTACGCGTCGATCACCTGCCGCAGGTGCGCGGTCGGGGCGTTCACGGTGATCAGCCCGTCCGCCCACTCGGCGCACCAGTGGGCGGTGGCCACGCTGACCGCCGCCCCGATCAGCGCCGGCGGCTGCTCCGGTCGGGTCCACAGCTTCGCCCGGTCCACCCGGACCAGGCCGTCGTGGCTGACCTCCTCGCCGGCCAGCAGCGCGCGGATCACGTCCACGCACTCGCGCAGCCGGGCGGCCCGGATGTCCTTGCGCGGCCAGCCGTCGCCGGTGATGTGCTCGTTGCTCGCCTCGCCGGTGCCCAGCGCGGCCCAGAACCGGCCCGGGTACATCGCCCCCAGCGTGCCGATCGCCTGCGCGATGATCGCCGGGTGGTAGCGCTGCCCGGGGGCGTTGACCACCCCGAACGGCAGCTCGGTGGCCTGGAGCGCCGCGCCGAGCCAGGACCAGGCGAAGCCGGACTGGCCCTGCCGCTCACTCCAGGGCGCGAAGTGGTCCGAGGACATGGCGGCGTCGAAACCGGCCCGCTCGGCGTGGATCACCGCCTCCAGCAGGGCGCGGGGATGGATCTGCTCGTGGGACGCGTGGAAGCCGAACACCGTCATGACGTCACTCCGTACCCATGACGGCGTCCGGCTACGCCGACGAGGCCGGACGGGGCTACTCCGCGTGCGCCCCGGCGCCGGCCGAGGCGGCCCCCTCACCCACCCAGACGGTCTTGGTGTTGCAGAACTCCCGCATGCCGAGCGCGGAGAGCTCGCGGCCGTAGCCGGAGTTCTTCACCCCGCCGAAGGGCAGTTCCGGGTAGGACGTGGTCATCCCGTTGACGAAGACGTTCCCGGCGTCGAGATCGGCGGCGAAGCGCTCCTGCTCCTGCGGGTCGCGGGTCCAGGCGTTGGAACCCAGGCCGAAGGAGGTGCCGTTGGCCACCTCGATCGCCTCGTCGTACGACGACACCCGGTAGAGGCCCGCGACGGGCCCGAAGACCTCCTCGGACCACATCCGCATCTCCGGCCTCAGGTCGGTGACCACGGTCGGCGGGTAGAACCAGCCCGGGCCGGCGGGCGGCTCGCCGCCGCAGAGCAGCGCGGCGCCCTTGTCGACCGCGTCCCGCACCTGGGCGTGGATCTCGTCGCGCCCGCCCTCACTGGCCAGCGGGCCGACGTCGGTGTCGGGGTCCATCGGGTCGCCGACCCGCAGGGCCGACATGTTCGCGGCGAACCTCTCGGCGAAGGCGTCGAAGACGTCGGCGTGCACGATGAACCGCTTGGCGGCGATGCAGGACTGGCCGTTGTTCTGGCAGCGGGCGGTGGTCGCGACCTCGGCGGCCCGGTCCAGGTCCGCCGAGGGCATCACCACGAACGGGTCGCTGCCCCCGAGCTCCAGCACGGTCTTCTTCAGCTCCCGACCGGCGATCTGGGCGATCGACCGGCCGGCGCCCTCACTGCCCGTCAGCGTCGCCGCGCGCACCCGCGGGTCGCTGAGCACCCGGTCGACCTCGGCCGAGCCGACCAGCAGGGTGGTGAACGCCCCCTCCGGGAAGCCGGCGCGGCGGAACAGGTCCTCCAGCAGCAGCGCGGTCTGCGGCACGTTGGAGGCGTGCTTGAGCAGGCCGGTGTTGCCGGCCATCAGGGCCGGCGCGGCGAAGCGCAGCACCTGCCACAGCGGGAAGTTCCAGGGCATCACCGCGAGCACCGGCCCGATCGGCTGGTAGCGGACGAAGGCCCGGGTGGCCTTGACCGCCCCCGCGTCGGCGGGCTCGTCGGCGAGGAAGTCGGCCGCCTTCGCCGCGTAGAAGCGGCAGGCGCTGGCGCACTTGGTGACCTCGGCCTTGGCCGACGCGTACGTCTTGCCCATCTCGGTGGTCATCAGCCGGGCGATCTCGTCGCGCTCGGCCTCCAGCAGGTCGGCCGCCGCGTTCAGCCAGCGCCCGCGCTGCTCGACCGTGGTGCCGCGCAACTGTCGGTACGCCAGGTCGGTCCGCTCGATCGCGGCGTCGATCTGCTCCGGCGACATCGGGTCGTAGGTCTTGAGCGTATGTCCGGTGGCGGGATTGGTGGTCGCGATGGGCATCTCGTACTCCTGTCACTCGAAGAGTGAGTGGCGGGCTCCCGGCTCCTCCCGGCGGCGGGCGGCGCGGCGGCGCTGGATGATGACCAGGTCGACCACGGCGACCACCGCGAAGACCACGCAGAGGACCCCCAGCCACACCAGGTCGGCGTTGAACGCCAGCACCGCGAAGACGGTCATGGTCACCAGCCCGAACCCGGCCAGCAGGAGCCGCATGTTGAGCGCGCTGTAGGCGTGGCCGACCGTGCCACGGGCACGCCGGGGCTGCGATCTCGTCATTGCACCGACCTACCCCCGATCGCCCCGCTTAACCCGCCCCGGGCGGTCGGCTCCCCTGGGCGCCCTCGTCGGTGCGCCAGGCGCCCCGGGCCGCCGCGTCGGCGGCGTACGCCGTGAAGTCCTTCGGCGCCCGCCCCGTGACCTGCCGGACGGTGTCGGTCGGCTCGGCGTCGCCGAGTTCCCGCAGGGCGGCGAAGGCGCGGATCTCCGCCTCGATCTGCGCGGGCGGGAGGCCCAGCGGGGTCATCGCGGCCCGGTAGTCCTCGGCGGTGCCCAGGTGGCGGACCGGGCGCCCGGCGGCCCGGGCGACGATGTCGACCGCCTCGCCGAAGGAGAGGGCGCGGGGCCCGGTGATCTCGTGGACCCGGCCGTGGTGGCCCTCTCCGGTGAGCGCCGCCACGGCCACCGCCGCGATGTCGTCGGCGTCGACGAAGCCCTGGCGGACCTCGCCCACCGGCACGGCCACGGTGCCGGCGAGGACGGCGTCGCGGAAGACGCCCTCGTCGAAGTTCTGGTCGAACCAGTCCGGCCGGAGGATCGTCCACTCGACGCCGCAGTCGCGCACCAGCGCCTCGGCGGCCAGCAGCCGCTCGTCACGCATCGCCTCGATCGCCCGGCTGGACAGCAGGACGACGCGTCGCACGCCACCCTCCACGGCGAGTCGGACGAACGCCGGGTCGACCGGCACGTCGTGCGGGGCCATCAGGTAGAGGCGGGAGGCGCCGGCCACGGCCGGCTCCCAGGTCGCCGGCAGGGCCCAGTCGAAGCGGACGGCGCCCCGGCGCGACGCGGCCCGGACCGGCAGGCCGGCGTCCGACAGCCGGCGCGCCACCCGCCGGCCGGTCGAGCCGGTGGCGCCGAGCACGAGGATGTCGTCTGCACTCATGGACCCAGTCGACCACCGACGTCCGACAGTTTCCGCGCGCGCGAACCGGTCGACCGCCACCCTGCCGGTCGACCCCGTCGTCCGCCCGCATCGGCTCCGTGGGTGCGCTGCCGTCAGCCCTACCGGTCGACCCCCGTCGGCCCCCGCCGGCGCACCGCCGTCGGCCCTGCCGGTGGGCCGCGTCACGCCGCTGGTGGGGTGCGTTACACCGGCCGCCGGTGAGCCGGTCGAACCGGCTCCGACCGGAGAGGATGACCGGTATGACGATGACCCACGCGCTGCCGGTGACCGTCGCCGTCGCCCGGCGCACCGACCCCGCCCGGACCAGCGAGATGGTGGCCTGGATGCGGGCCGGCACGGCGCTGGCCGAGGCGTTCCCGGGGTTCCTCGGGTCCGGCTGGGTACGCAGCGCGCCCGGCTCCGGGGAGTGGCACATCATCTACCGCTTCGCGGACCACGACACGCTGCGCCGCTGGGAGGAGTCCCCGCAGCGGCACTGGTGGCTCTCCTCCGCGCAGGGCATCGTCGAGCACACCCGGGTCGAGCGGCGTACCGGCGTCGAGGGCTGGTTCGACCCGTCGCGGGAGCACGTCGTGCAGACCGTGCCGGTCAGCGCCGAGCCGACGGTCCCGCCGCCCTCCCCACCGCGCTGGAAGCAGGCGGTGACCATCTGGCTGGCGTTCTTTCCGCTCAGCCTGACCGCGACGTTGCTCACCAGCCGGTTCCTCCCGGACGTGCCGCTGGCCGCCCGGGTGCTGATGATGACCCTCACGCTGACCCCGCTGATGACGTACCTGGTGCTGCCCCGGATCACCCGGACCCTGCACTGGTGGCTGCACGGCCAGCCCGCGCCCTGGCGCCTGGCGCGCTGACCGCCGCCTGCCGCGCCGACCGCCGCTCTGACACACTGGTCCCGCCCGGCGCGCCGACCGCTGCCTGGCGCGGGATCCGCGCCTAGCACGCGGAGCCGCGCCGGAACAGACCTCTGCCACATAGTCGACAGCGGCGGGCTGCCCCACCGGGCCCGCGCTTAGAGTTACCGCGCTGTCGCTCTCCGCTGCGGGACTGGGGATGGTATGCCTCGACGTTGGGTCACCGTGGCCGCCTGCCTGCTGGCGCTGGTCGCGCTCGCCTGCGAGGGCGGCGGGGAGCCCGGCTCCCGCCCGCCACGGGAGACGCCGTCGCCCGGCTCGCCCGGCGGCATCGCGGCCCTCGGTGACTCGATCAGCACCGGCTTCGGCTCCTGCCTGGTGCTCGTCTCGTGCCAGCGCAACTCCTGGTCCACGGGGGACGGGCTGCGCGTCGACAGCCTCTACCGGCGGCTGCTCGACCGGAATCCGGCGATCCGGGGCAAGGTCCACAACCACGCCAGCCCCGGGGCCCGCGCGGCGTCGCTGGAAGGGCAGGCCCAGCGGGCGGTACGCGACCGCGTCGACCACGTCACCGTGCTGATCGGCGCCAACGACGTGTGCCGGGGCGGCATCGAGGCGATGACCCCGGTGAGGCAGTTCCGCGCCGAGGTCGACCGCGGCCTGCGGGCGCTGCGGCAGGGGCGACCGAAGGCCAGGGTGCTGGTGGTGAGCGTGCCGAACCTGCACCGGCTCTGGGAGGTCGGGCACACCGACGCACGGGCGGTGCGGGCCTGGAAGCGGGGCGTCTGCCCGGCGCTGCTGGCCAACCCCACCTCGACGGATCCGCTCGACCGGGCCCGCCGGGCGGCCGTCCGGGAGCGGATCGCCGACTACAACGCCCAGCTCGCCGCCGCCTGCAAGGCCTACGGCTCACGCTGCCGGTACGACGGCGGGGCGGTGCACCGGGTGCGGTTCGACCTGGAACTGGTCAACCCGCTGGACTGGTTCCACCCCAACGCCGCGGGGCAGGACCGGCTGGCCGACGTGGCGTGGCGCGCCTCGGGCCTCGGCTCCTGACCCGCCGACCGACCGCACCGGCTCCTGGCCAGCCGACCGACCGCCTCCGCTCCTGAGCCGCCGACCGACCGCACCGGCCCACAGGGACCGGGCGGCGGGATCGGCGTACGGCGGCCGGCGTCAGGGCCGGCGGGGCTCGGGGACGGTCGGTCCGCCGTACTGGCGGTAGAGGGCGTGGGAGCGCACGGCGAGATCCTTGGTGGCCGACGAGTTGGCCCAGGTGCCGAGGACGATCGCCGCGCCGGGCACCACCTTGGCGAAGACCCGCTTCGCCGCGCGCACCCCGGCCATCTGGGCCAGGCGTACGCCGAGGCGCAGCATGACCTTGCCGAGCGGGTTCTGCCCGCCGCTGCCGAAGAGGGCCCCGGCGCGTTCCCGGCCGGCGGCCACCCCGAGCGCGAGCCGGGCGCTCTCGGCGACCTTGTGCACCTTCTGCAGCACCAGCAGGTCGGTGGCCCGGTCGCCGTGCAGCGGGTCGACGCCGTACGCGGCGGCGACGTGCAGCACCATCCGGGCCTGGGTCCAGGCCAGCACGCCCACGTCGATCACGGCGCCGGGCAGCCCGGCGGCGCCCGACACCGCCCCCGAGAGCCGGGCGTGGTTGACGAACTTGCGTACCGCCTGCTCCGCCAGGGCCTCGGCGGAGACGCCGGGCTGCTCGGCCCGGGCCCGCGCGGCCCACTGCGCCGCCTCCGGCCCCAGCCGGCGTACGGCCTCCAGGGCGAGGTGCTCCGGGGCGTACTGCGGGTCCTCCCGCATCCGGTCCCAGAGCTTCAGCGGCGGCGCCTCGGTGGCCTCCTGCGTCGGTGCCGGAACCACGGCCGGCGGCTGCGGTCCTCCGGCGACGTGCTGGTCGTCGGCGGGCGCGGAATCGGTCACAGGGTCTCCCGGGGGTCGGAGAGGTCGGCGGTGACGGGTCAGCGGCGGTTCTGGAACTTGGCCGCGAGACCCCGGAGCTTCTGCTGGGTGCCGGGCTTGGCCAGCTCGCGACGGCCACGGTCGACCATCTGCTGACCCTTGGGCGAGCGCAGGAAGGTGCTGATCCGCTGCATCAGTGACATGTCGTCCTCCAGTCGGTGGTGCCTGTTCCATGTGTACCTCGGAGCGACAACACATGTACCCCGGATGCCCGAACCGCAACCGTCCACTGTGGCTGGTGCAAGCCTACTGCCCGGCCTCCAGGCACGCGGCGACGACCTTGGTGGCGCGCCACTCGTGCTTGGCGTAGTGCTCCGGGTAGGCGGAGATCTGCACCGCCTGGGCGGCGTCGGTGAGCCGCATCCGCTGCCAGCCCGGCACCTGGGCCAGCGCCGAGAGGAACTGCCGGGTGGCGAACTCCGGGTCCATCAGCTCACCGACCTCGCCCCAGCCGCTGCTGGAGCGCTGCTGGAACAGCCCGACCGAGTCGTGGTCCCACCCGATGCCCTGGTGCGGGTACTCGCGGGACTCGGGAAGCACCCCGCTGGCGACGTTGTAGAGGTTGCTCTCCTGCATCGCGGTGGCGACCGCGATCACCAGCGCCCGCCGGGGCATCCCCATCTCGCGCCCGGTCCGCACGATCTCCTCGGCGTTCTCCAGCTGGGCGTCGTCGAGCCCGACGACCGGGGCGGGATCGACCGGCTTGCGGGTGGTCTTCTTCGGCGCCGGGGTGGTGGTGTCCGGGTCGGCGGCGCGGGTGGGGCTGGCGGAGGCGGCGACGCGCTCCACCCTGCGGGAGGCCGGGTCCGGCTCGGCACGCTCGGCGAGCGCGGAGGGGGCGGCGGCGGGGGCCGGGTCGGCGGAGCCGTCGCGCGCGCCCTGGGCGACGGCGGTCAGTCCGAGGCAGCACAGCACGCCGGTGGCGAGGGCGATCCGGGCCCGGACCGGCCCGCGCGTCAGCAGGTGGGCGTACGCCCCGGCGGCGCGGAGGACGGTTGACCGAACGTACGAGGGGGTATCGTTCGAACGGTCAATCGGGTCACCGGGGGCGGTCTGGTCGTCGAGGGTGGGGTCGTCACGCATCAGCCGAGGCTAGGCAGGCCCACCCGCCGATCACCCGGGGTGATCTCGTGGCTTTCCTCACGATATGGGCTGGGCCGGGTGGACGCCCCCGCCGCCCGGGCAGCCGCCGGCACACACCTCGCGGACCGGTCAGACCTCCGGGTCGACCCGGGCCGCCCCTGTGCGGCCGGAACGCGGACAAACCCCCGAGGTCCGGCCCATGATCCCCAAACTCCCCCGTTCGACCGATAGCCTGGTCGTACCGACGGTCATCCTTCGCCGTCCGACGGCGGGCTTGCGGGCATACGCCCGATTACTGGTCAGGTGACGACCCGCGGCGGGGCGCGGCGAGGAATGCACGAGGATGGCGGGTACGTTCCCCGAACCGGGTGCCGTCGCGCGCGGCGACCCGTACGCACGACCAGGGAGGTCCGCACCGGTGCTCGACCCACACGAGCTCTACGAGCTCACCGACGATCTGCCCGACCTCGGTCAGCCGGTGCTGATCCAGACCCTCACCGGCTTCGTCGACGCCGGCAGCGCCACCCGACTGGCCAGGGAGCAGCTGCTCACCTCCCTGGACGCCCGCCCCATCGCCCGGTTCGACGTCGACCAGCTCTTCGACTACCGCTCGCGCCGCCCGGTGATGACCTTCGTCGAGGACCACTGGGAGGCGTACGACGCCCCGGCGCTGGAGCTGCACCTGCTCCGCGACGACGACGAGACCCCCTTCCTGCTGCTCACCGGCCCGGAGCCGGACCTGCAGTGGGAGCGCTTCGTGGCCGCGGTGGCCGGGATCTCCGCACGGCTGGACGTCCGGCTCACCGTCGGGCTCAACTCGATCCCGATGGCCGTGCCGCACACCCGGCCCGCCGGCGTGACCGCACACGCCACCCGCCGTGAGCTGATCGCCGGCTACGAGCCGTGGTTGCAGCGGGTGCAGGTGCCGGGCAGCGTCGGGCACCTGCTGGAGTACCGCCTCGGCGAGCTGGGCCGCGACGCCCTCGGCTTCGCCGCCCACGTGCCGCACTACGTGGCGCAGACGGAGTACCCGGCCGCCGCCGAGGTGCTGCTCGCCTCCGTGTCCCGCAGCACCGGGCTGCTGCTGCCCCGCGACGGGCTGCGTTCGGCGGCCGAGGTGGTCCGCGTGGAGATCGACCGGCAGGTCGCCCAGACCGACGACGCCGCCCAGCTGGTGCAGGCCCTGGAGGAGCAGTACGACGCGTTCGCGCGCGGCCGGGGCGAAAAGAACCTGCTGGCCGCCGAGGCCGGGCCGCTGCCCACCGCCGACGAGCTGGGCGCCGAACTGGAGCGGTTCCTGGCCGAGCAGACCCGCCCGGGCGACACCCCGGGCAGCTGAACCGGCGCGGCGCGCGGGGATGGGGCAGGCTGGTCACATGCGTCTGGCGACCTGGAACGTGAACTCGGTGAAGGCCCGCCTGCCCCGGCTGCTGGACTGGTTGGCCGGCACCGGGCCGGACGTCGTCTGCCTCCAGGAGACCAAGTGCCCGGACGGCGCCTTCCCGGTGGCCGAGGTGGGCGAGCTGGGCTACACGGTGGCCAGCCACAGCGACGGCCGGTGGAACGGGGTGGCCATCCTGTCCCGGGTCGGCCTGGCCGACGTGACGGTGGGATTCCCCGGCGAACCGGGCTTCCCCGATCCCGAGGCCCGGGCCATCTCGGCGACCTGCGACGGGGTCCGGGTCTGGTCGGTGTACGTGCCGAACGGTCGGGCGCCGGACGACCCGCACTACGCGTACAAGCTCGCCTGGTTCGCGGCGCTGCGGGACGCGGTGGAGGCGGAGCTGACCGGCGGCCTGCCGCTGGCGGTCTGCGGCGACTTCAACGTGGCGCCCACCGACGCCGACGTCTGGGACCCGGCGGTGTTCACCCACTCCACGCACGTCACCCCGGCGGAGCGGGCGGCCCTCGCGGCGCTGCGCGACCTCGGGCTCTCCGACGTGGTGCCCACGCCGATGAAGGGCCCGCACCCGTTCACCTACTGGGACTACCGGGCGGGCATGTTCCACCAGAACAAGGGCATGCGGATCGACCTCGTGTACGCCTCGGCGCCATTCGCCCGGGCGGTCCGCTCCGCGTACGTGGACCGGGAGGCGCGCAAGGGCAAGGGGCCCTCCGACCACGCGCCGATCGTGGTCGACGCCGACCTGGTTCCGGCCGTCGAATCGTTCTGAGCCCCGACCCCGTCGCTAGGGTGGAGCCATGGCAGTCGTGAAGATCAACGCGATCGACGTCCCTCCCGGCGCGGGCGAGGAGCTGGAGAAGCGGTTCGCCGCCCGGGCCGGGGCCGTGGAGAACTCCCCCGGCTTCCTCGGCTTCGAGCTGCTGCGCCCGGTGGCCGGGGAGAACCGCTACTTCGTCTACACCCGCTGGGAGACCGAGGAGGCCTATCAGGCCTGGGCCGCCGGCCCCTCCCGCGCCGCCCACGCCGGCGAGAAGCGTCCCCCGGTCGCCTCCGGCGCCACCCTCCTGGAGTTCGAGGTCGTCCAACAGGTCCCGGGCCGATCCTGACCCGCCCACCCCTCCCGCCCGCCCTCTCCGAAGGCGTCGATCATGAGGTTGGCGGCGAAGTGGATCTCCCTGACCGCCGCCAACCTCATGATCGACGGAACGGGCGCACCGGAGGGGCCGGGGGCAGGGAGCGGGGTGGGGTGGAGTCAGGGGCCCAACAAAACCAGGACAGGCCCCCGGCACTCGCCAGTGGCCTGTTCGTGCCGCCGCAGTCAGCCGACCGCGCCGATCTCTTTCGCCAACGTCACGAAACCGCGCCACGCATTCCGACCGAAGGTGAGGGTCCCGCCGTCGCGGTCCTTCGTGTCGCGAACCAGCACGACATCGCGCAGGTTGTCCGCGACCTCGACACATGATCCGCCGTTGTTGCCGCTCTTCGTGCTCTTACGCCACTGCGCGCCGGCCAGATCCATGATGCTCTGCTGCTTTCGTGATGAGGTCTAGTGACTGTGCCCGCGAGAGGGCCTCGCCCCGAATTCGTTCCCACCGGACAACGAGCTTAGCAACGTCCGCGGTCTCGGAAATGACCTCTGCTCGCGCCTGGCTGTCGACGTGGGCGACCTGTTCGCCCTCGGGTAGCTCGGCGAGAATCAGCGGCCCACCGAGACCCGGGTACATCCCCACCGACGAAGGAACCACAAATACCTGCACGGACGGCAGCCGCGCGCACGCCGCAAGGTGTTCGCACTGTTCGCGCATCAGGTCACGATCGCCGTCGACGGCTCGCCAGAGGACCGCTTCGTCAATGACTGCGATCAGCAGCGGTGGCCGCTCGCGGTGCAGCACGGTTTGTCGACTCAGACGCGCCTCGACCAACTCATCCACCTCGCTGGTGGACAAGGGTTCACCGGCCAACGTCGCTCGCGCGTACGCCTTGGTCTGAAACAGACCCGGCACCCAGGCCAGCTCGAACCACCTCAGCGCGACCGCAGCGCGTTCCCAGTCCACCCACTGTCGGAGCCACACCGGTTCCCGCCGCTTCAAACGCTTGGCCAGAGGTCCAGCACTTCGCGGCCGAGAAGATCAGCGACCTTCGCCCGATGACGGGAGTGCGGGATATGTCCCGGGTTTGCCCACCGGGCCGCCGTCTTCGGATCAACGCCTTTCTCGGCTGCGAGGTTGTCGGCAGTGAGACCGGCCGCAGTCATCGCCTCGATCACCGCATAGTTCATCCAGCGTCCTTTCCGGACATTTCGCTGCACCGTCGGTTCATCTTGCTACGCAGTGTTATTCGCTGGCAACTGTCTGGAGAGTTCCGGGTGACATGGGCGCCCAGACCAGCGGCGAGCGGGCCGCCACCGGCAGGAGAGCTGTCAGGGGCAGATATGTCGGTCGGTGAGAAACCGCAGCGCGGCCCTGCGCCCACCGACCCGGGCCCGCGCCAAACCGGCCCGCCGTCCTGAGGCCGGTCCCGTACGACCCGCCGATGGCAACCTGACGAGAGTGGGAGCCTGCGCTCAGGCGGGACGGGAGGAGAGCAGGGTGGCGAAGGCGATGATGTTGTCGGCGTAGCCCGTCCGGCCGCCGAGCCAGTCGCCGCCGCAGGTGATCAGGCGCAGGCCCGGCGGGCCCTCGTCGCCGTAGACCCGCTCCGCCGGCAGCCGCTCCTTGGGGAAGTGCTCCACGGAGTCGACCCGGAACACCACGACCGAGCCGTCCGCCCGGGCCACCTCGACGGTGTCGCCCGGGCGCAGCTTGTGCAGGTCGTAGAAGACCGACGGGCCACGCTTGGTGTCCACGTGCCCGACGATGACCGACGGGCCCGGCTCGCCCGGGGTGGGCCCCCGGTCGTACCAGCCGGTCTCGTCGGCCCGCTCGAGCGGCGGGACGGCGATCGAACCGTCCCGGGCCTGACCGACGGGAGCCACCGGGGCGGACACCTTGATCGCGGGAATCGACAGGCGCACCGGCCGGCTGGCCGCCAGCGCGCCGCTCTCGCTGCGCGCCGGCCGGTCCCGTCCCCCGCCGGCGGCCCAGTCGAACGGACCGGCGGTGCGCCCCAGGCCCGCGCCGGTGGCGAAGACCCCGGCCAGCACCAGCACCACGGCCAGCGGCACCGACCAGGGGCGACGTCCGGGCGGCCGGGGGCTCCGGGCCGCTGCGGCGGCCGGCTGCGGGGCGGGCGTCGTGGCCATGACCGGGCTCAGCGTCGGGCGGCGCCACGGACGGTACGCGGGCGGCGCGCCGCCCGGACCGCGAGCACGATGCCGGTCACGATCAACGCGAGGCCACCCGGCAGCAGCAGCCCGCCCGGGACGCCACCGGCGCCCCCGCCGAACCCGGTCGCCGGACCGCGACTCGGCTTCACGGCCTTGACGACCTGGAGCATGGTCGAGGCGGTCTCACCGTCGCGGCACTCCAGCTTGATCCGGTAGTTGCCGGGCCGGGTGCGCTCCCGCACCATCGGCGCGGCGGTCAGCGTGCCGTTCTGCGGCTGCACCTGCACCCGGCCGAAGGCGTCCGAGACCACGGTGGCGGGGACGGAGTTATCCCGGCAGTTGGCCCGGATCCCCACCAAGAAGCCGGGCTCGACAGTGCTCGGGCTGACCTCGACGAAGACGTGCGGCCCCGGCGGCCCTGGCTGTGGCGCGCCGGCCCGGACCAGCGAGGCGACGCCGGACTCCAGGACGACGCCGGACGACAGGGCGGCCGTGGGCGGCAGAGCGGCGAGGGGCGGCACGGCGGCGAGGGCCGGCGGGGCCGCGAGCAGGGGACCGGCGAGCACGGTCGCGATCGCCAGCGCCACACCGCCGCGGTGCACCGACACGACGCCCCCTCCCGGCGCGTTGGGGCAGTGCCGGGCAACACCAGGCACCCGGTCTGCCGTACGGGATGGATCCTCTCATCCCCGGGCGAACATCACATCCGATTCGGCGCGGTCGTCGCGTACCCTCGGGTCGTTGTGACCTTCACCGACTCCCCCGCCGCCGTCCCCGCGCCCGCCGCCCGGACGATTCGGACCTTCCATCCGCGCCGTGGCCGGATGAGCAGCCGCCAGACGGACGCCCTCGACCGGCTCTGGCCGGTCTACGGCCTGCACGTGCCGGAGCGGCCCGGCACGGCGGTGGATCTCGCCGGCCTGTTCGGCCGTCGGGCCCCGCTGGTGCTGGAGATCGGTTCCGGGATGGGCGACACCACGGCCGAGATGGCCGCCGCCGACCCCGGTCGAGACTATCTGGCGGTCGAGGTGCACACGCCCGGAATCGCCAACCTGCTGGACCTGGTGGACCGGCATGGCCTGCGCAACGTACGGGTGGCGCAGGGCGACGCCCTGGACCTGGTCGCGGGCCTGCCGGCAGGGACGCTGGACGCCGTGCACGTCTTCTTCCCCGACCCCTGGCCCAAGTCCCGGCACCACAAGCGGCGGATCATCCAGCCGGCCCACGTCGCGCTGCTGCGCTCCCGGCTGGCGCCCGGCGGCACCCTGCACTGCGCGACCGACTGGGCCGAGTACGCCGAGGCGATGCGCCAGACCCTGGACGCCGACCCGGGGCTGGTCGACGCGCACGACGGCTTCGCCCCCCGCCCCGCCCACCGCCCGGTCACCAAGTTCGAGCGCCGGGCCCTGCGGGCGGGCCGCCCGATCTTCGACCTGATCCACCGCCGGTCGTGAGAGGAAGGGCCCGGTCGACGGATCCCGTTGCCCGCAGGGCCCTTCCCACACCTCGCCCGGCCGGGCCGGTTGGCGCTCGGGGGTCTGATCCAGGCACCATGGACGCGCTATGACGCTCACCGCCGCGCTGCCGACAAGCGCCGACCCCGACACCCTCTTCGACGCGTTCGCCGGCTGGGCGAAGGAGCGCGGCCTCGACCTCTACCCCCACCAGGAGGAGGCGGTCATCGAGATCGTCTCCGGCGCCAACGTGATCATGAACACGCCGACCGGGTCCGGCAAGAGCCTGGTCGCGATCGCGGCGCACTTCGCGGCCCTGGCCGACGACCGGACGACCTTCTACACCGCCCCGATCAAGGCGCTGGTGTCGGAGAAGTTCTTCGCCCTCTGCGAGGTCTTCGGCGCCGACAACGTCGGCATGCTGACCGGCGACGCCAGCGTCAACGCCGACGCGCCGATCATCTGCTGCACCGCCGAGATCCTCGCCAACCTCGCGCTGCGCGAGGGCGAACGCGCCGACGTCGGCCAGGTGGTCATGGACGAGTTCCACTTCTACGCCGAGCCGGACCGGGGCTGGGCGTGGCAGGTGCCGCTGATCGAGCTGCCGCAGGCCCAGTTCGTCCTGATGTCCGCCACGCTGGGCGACACCACCCGCTTCGTCGACGACCTGGCCCGGCGCACCGGCCGGTCCACCGCCGTCGTCCGCTCCGCCGAGCGGCCGGTCCCGCTGATCTTCTCGTACGCGATGACGCCGCTGCACGAGACCCTCGAGGAGCTGCTGGAGACGAAGCAGGCACCCGTCTACGTCGTGCACTTCACCCAGGCCGCCGCCCTGGAACGCGCCCAGGCCCTGATGAGCGTCAACGTCTGCACCCGCGCCGAGAAGGACATGATCGCCACCGCGATCGGCAACTTCCGGTTCACCTCCGGGTTCGGCAAGACCCTGTCCCGGCTGGTCCGGCACGGCATCGGCGTGCACCACGCCGGGATGCTGCCCAAGTACCGCCGGCTGGTCGAGACCCTGGCCCAGGCCGGCCTGCTCAAGGTCATCTGTGGCACCGACACCCTCGGCGTCGGGATCAACGTGCCGATCCGCACCGTGCTGTTCACCGGCCTGTCCAAGTACGACGGGGTGCGTACCCGGCTGCTCAAGGCCCGCGAGTTCCACCAGATCGCCGGTCGCGCCGGGCGGGCCGGGTTCGACACCGTCGGCCGGGTGGTCGTGCAGGCGCCCGAGCACGTCATCGAGAACGAGAAGGCGCTCGCCAAGGCCGGCGACGACCCGAAGAAGCGGCGCAAGGTGGTGCGCAAGAAGCCGCCGGAGGGGTCGATCGGCTGGGGCCAGCCCACCTTCGACCGCCTGGTCGAGGCCGAGCCGGAGCCGCTCACCTCCAGCTTCCACGTCAGCCACTCGATGCTGCTCAACGTCATCGGCCGCCCCGGCGACGCGTTCGCCGCGATGCGGCACCTGCTCACCGACAACCACGAGGACCGCGCCGCCCAGCGCCGGCACATCCGGCGCGCCATCGCCATCTACCGGGCGCTGCGCGCGGGCGGGGTCGTCGAGCAGCTCGACGAGCCCGACGAGGCCGGGCGGCGGGTCCGCCTCACCGTCGACCTCCAGCTCGACTTCGCCCTCAACCAGCCCCTCTCCCCGCTGGCGCTGGCCACGATCGAGCTGCTCGACGTCGAGTCCCCCTCGTACGCCCTCGACGTGCTCTCGGTGGTCGAGTCGATCCTGGACGACCCGCGCCAGGTGCTCTCCGCGCAGCAGTTCAAGGCCCGCGGCGAGGCGGTCGCCGCGATGAAGGCAGAGGGCATCGAGTACGAGGCCCGCCTCGAACTCCTCGACGGCGTGACCCACCCGAAGCCGCTGGCGGAGCTGCTGGACTCGGCGTACGAGATGTACCGGCAGGGGCACCCGTGGGTGGCCGACCACCAGCTCTCCCCCAAGTCCGTCGTCCGGGACATGTACGAGCGGGCGATGACCTTCACCGAGTACGTGCAGTTCTACGGGCTGACCCGCTCCGAGGGACTCGTGCTGCGCTACCTCGCGGACGCGTACAAGACGCTGCGGCAGACGGTGCCCGAGGACGCCAAGACCGAGGAGCTGGTCGACCTCATCGAGTGGCTCGGCGAGTTGGTCCGGCAGGTGGACTCCAGCCTCATCGACGAGTGGGAGCGGCTGCGCAACCCCACCGACGCCGCCGAGGCCGCGGAGGCGCTGGACGACCGCGTCCCCGCGGTCACCCGCAACGCCCGGGCCTTCCGGGTGCTGGTGCGCAACGCCCTGTTCCGCCGGGTCGAGCTGGCCGCCCTGCGCCGCTGGTACGACCTCGGCGAGCTGGACGGCGCGTCGGGCTGGGACGCGGACGCCTGGGCCGACGCGCTGGAGCCGTACTTCGAGGCGTACGGGGAGATCGGGGTGGGCCCGGACGCGCGCGGGCCGGCGCTGCTGATGATCGAGCAGGGTCGGGAGCGGTGGACGGTCCGGCAGATCCTCGACGACCCCGACGAGGACCACGACTGGGGCATCAGCGCCGAGGTCGACCTCGCGGCCTCCGACGAGGCGGGCGCGGCGGTCGTCCGGATCACCTCGGTCGGCCAGCTCTAGCCACCGCCGCGACCGTGGGGGCCGGCTCCGGTCGGCCCCGCCGCGCTGCTCCGGGTGCCCGCACCCAGGTATCGCGTTGCCGGGGTGAGCCGCCCTGGACTAGGTTCACCCCGTGCCCGCCTCGGACAGGGTGCGCCGCCCGTAGCGGCGGCGCGAAACCCCAGACCCTCGAACGCTCTGCGTTTCCGCTCCGCCGCATCAGCGACCCTTCGCCGGTGTGGCCGTCCGGGCTGCCCGGTTCCGTCTGCGATGTCCGGAGCCCTTCGTGCACAGTTCTGCATTCACCTGTCCCGTCCCCTGTGACGCCCCCTGCTCCCGTCTCCTCGCGACCGTCGCCGTCCCCGGTGGGTGGTCGCGGTGAACGCGCGCGCCCGCACCCTGACGGCGGTGCTGTTGTCGTCGCTGTCGTTCCCGCTGACCATCACCGGGGCGTCCGTCGCGCTGCCCGGCATCCAGCACGACCTCGACACGCCGCTCACGACGGCGCAGTGGGTCGTCAACGGCTACAACCTCTGCTTCGCGGCGTTCCTGGCCTTCGGCGGCTCGCTCGCGGACCTGCTCGGCAAGCGCCGCCTCTTCGCCGCCGGGGTCGCGGTCTTCTTCGCCGGCAGCGTGCTGTGCGTGCTGGCCGGGGACGCCACGGTCCTGAACCTCGCACGCGTCCTCGCCGGCACGGGTGCGGCAGCGGCGACGGCGACCGGTCAGTCGATCCTCGCGGCGTCCTTCGCCGGAACGGCCCGGACCCGGGTGTTCGGCGCGCTCGGCGCGGCCCTCGGCGTCGGCCTCGCGTTCGGACCCACGATCTCCGGCCTGCTCGTGGACGCGCTCGGGTGGCGCGCCGTCTTCGCGGTCCCCGCCGCGCTGGCGGGAGTCGTGCTGCTGCTGTGCCCCTTCCTGCCCGTCCTGCCCGGTGCCGGGAGGCGGATCGACTGGGGCGGCGGCGCGCTGTTCACCGCCGCGCTCGCGCTCCTCATCTGGGCCTTCGTCGAGGCACCCGCCCTGGGCGCCGCGCATCCGTCGGTGATCGCCGCGCTGCTCGCCCTCGTGGTCTGCGGGACCGGGTTCGTACGGGTCGAGAAGCGCGTCACCGACCCGATGTTCGACCTCGGCCTCCTGCGCAACCGGCGCTTCGTCGGGTACTCCCTGGTCGCCGCGACCATGATGGGACTGCTCGTACCCCTGCTGGTCTACCTGCCCTCCTACCTCATCGACGTCGCCGGCCTCGACGCCGGTCGAGCCGGGCTGTGGATGCTCATGCTCACCCTGCCCTCGGTCGCCCTGCCCCCGGTCGGAGCGGCGGTCGCGCGTCGCTCGCCCCGCCTGCTGTCGGTCGGGGCGATCACCCTCGGCGCGGCCGGCATGTTCGCCCTCACCACCGTCGGACCCGGCAGCACACCCCGTTCCCTCCTGCTGCCGCTGCTGCTGATCGGGACCGGTGTCGGCGCCACCACGGGCGTGATCGACGGGCTCGCCATCTCCAGCGCACCCGTCCGCCAGGCCGGCGCCGTGGCCGGGCTGTTCAACACGGGCCGGCTCGTCACCGAGACCATCGCGCTCGCGCTCGTCGGCTCCACCCTCGCCGTCGTCAGCGGCGGACACCTCGCCGGCGACGGCTTCACCAGCGCGCTGCACGTCGTCGCGGTGGCGCTCGGCTGCTTCGGCGGCGTCTGCGCCGTCGCCGCCGGTCTGCTCCTGCGGCGACCCGATGCCGGGCGGCCGCAGGCGTGCCGCGTCAGGAGGTGGTGAGGACGACGAGCTGCTGGGTCGCCCGGGTCATCGCGACGTAGCGGTCGACCGCGCCTTCGACGCCGTCGCCGAACGCCTCCGGGTCGACGAGGACGACCAGGTCGAACTCGAGCCCCTTCGACAGCTCCGGGGTCAGCGACCGGACGCGGGGCGTCGCCCGGAACGTGGGGTCGCCGATGACGCAGGCGACCCCCTCGGCGTGGGCGGCGAGCCAGGTGTCGAGGATCGCGTCCCGGTCAGCGGCGGATCCGCGTACGACGGGAACGCCGCCGCTGCGGATGGAGGTCGGCACGTTGGCGTCCGGGAGAACGGCCCGGATGACCGGCTCGGCCTCCGTCATGACCTCCTGCGGCGTCCGGTAGTTGATGCTCAGGGAGGCCAGGGTGATCCGGTCGAGCCCGATCCGCTCCAGCCGTTCCTGCCACGACTCGGGGAAACCGTGCCGGGCCTGGGCGCGGTCGCCGACGATGGTGAAGCTGCGGGACGGGCAGCGGAGCAGCAGCATCTGCCACTCGGCGTCGGTCAGCTCCTGCGCCTCGTCCACGACGATGTGCGCGAACGGGCCGGCGAGCAGGTCCGGCTCGACGTGGGACAGGGCGGTCTCGTCGACCAGGGCGTCCTGGAGGTCCAGTTGGCGCAGGCTCGACAGCACACCCTCGCCGTCGTCGTAGGCATCGGCCGCGATGAGGTCGTCCACGACCGTCGCCATGCGGGCGCGTTCGACGGCGACGACGGCCTCGTGCCGGCGTCTGCGCCCGGACGCCTCCGGGTCGCCGAGCCGCTGCCGTGCCGCGTCCAGGAGCGGCAGGTCGGACACCGTCCAGGCCTGGGCGTCGCGGCGCTGCAACCTGCGGACCTCGTCGCCGCTGAGCCAGGGGGCGCACGTGCGCAGGTAGGCGGGCACCGACCACAGGTCGCCGACGAGGTCGGTCGCCTCGATCAGCGGCCAGGCGCGGTTGAAGGTCGTACGCAGCTCCCTGTTGCGCAGCAGCGACCTGCGGACCAGGTCGTCCGGCTCGTCGCCGTCGTACCTGTCCGTCAGGATCGTGAGCAGCTCCTCCCAGACCTCGTCACGCGCCTCGTTGTGCGGGGTACCGGCCCCCGGTGCCTCGAACGCCGCGGCCCAGTCGTCGGCGCTGAGCCAGATGTCGGACTCGTCGGTCGCTACCGTCATCCCCTTCGTCGGCGGCTCCTCGTAGAACCTGACCGCCGCCTCGATCGCCCGCACCAGTTCCGCGGACGACTTCAGGCGGGCCACCTCCGGGTCGGTCTCGACGGTCGCCGCGGCACCCTCCGGTACGAGGTCCCGCAGGGTGCACGTCTGCACGTCCTCCTCGCCGAGGCTGGGAAGGACGTCGGCGACGTAGGCCAGGTAGGGCTGGTGCGGCCCGACGAACAGCACGCCGCCCCGGCGGTGACCGAGGCGGGGGTCGGCGTAGAGCAGGTACGCGGTGCGGTGCAGAGCGACGACCGTCTTCCCCGTACCGGGACCGCCGTCGACGACGAGCGCGCCGCGCGAGCCCGCGCGGATGATGGCGTCCTGGTCGGCCTGGATCGTGCTGAGCACGTCGCGCATCCGGCTCGACCGGCTGCCACCCAGGCTGGCGATGAAGGCGGACTGGTCGTCGAGCGCGGCGGCGTGCCCCTCGAACCCGTCCGGGGTGAACACCTCGTCCCAGTAGTCGGTGATCCGGCCACGGGTCCAGCGGTACCTGCGACGGCTCGCCAGACCCATCGGGTTGGCATGGGTCGCGCCGAAGAACGGCTCGGCCGCGGGGGAACGCCAGTCGAGCAGCAGCCGACGCCCCGCGCCGTCCGTCAGGCCACGCCGTCCGACGTACACGGGCTCGGGGTCGTCCGCACCGACCATGTGTCCGAGGCACAGGTCCATCCCGAAGCGACGCAGTGTGCGCAGTCGGGCGGTCAGCCGACGGATCTCCGTGTCCCGGTCGACCGCCTGCCGGCCCTTGCCGCCGGGCGCCCTGCGCTCGGCGTCGAGGCGGTCGGACAACTCGGTGGTCAACTGACCGAGGCTCTCCGCGATGGCCGCGAAGTGCCGCTCGTCGCCGGCGATCAGCGTCGGGTCCGCCTTGGCGGAGAGATGGTCGGGAAGGTCGAACGCACTGGTGGTCAGAGGGCTCACGCGGTCAGCTCCGATCTCGTTCTGATTATGGCTCGGCGACACCGGTCAGCCGCGCCGGGAACTGCTCGTCCGAGACGCGTACGGCCGCTTTCGCGCGCCGGATGCCCGCGGTCGTGCCGCGAGTTCCACCAGCGGTTCGACGTCCCCCGTTCGACGACGACACACGCGTTCAGTGAGTTGTCGTTTCCGCTGGTCCTGGCCTCGGCAGGTGATTCTGCGGCACGACCCGGGTCTTGCCGCAAGCCCCCCGGTGCGCTATATGTTGAGAAGGGAAAGGAGCGGATGCTCCTTTCCCTTCGTCGTTTCCGGGGCGAATAACATTCGCGGACCGAACGCCGTCGACAGCGCCGCCGCACACCGCACGGTAGGTCCGCTTCTCCTCGAAGCCCGCCGGTGTGTCGACCGGTCCCAGCCGGAGCAGCGGTGCCGTGGCAAGGGTCTCGCAGTCGAGGAAGCTCGACCGCAGTGCCGCCTCATCCGGCAACCGGCCACCGCCGAGCTGTTGTATGCGATCTCGGCGCCGCTTCGATCGCTCGGCACCAGCCGGGTGAGCGACACCGGATCCGTGCGCGTGACCCGGCTGAAGGACGCACAGCTCAGCCAGCGAGGGTCTTCAGCCCTCCAAACCGCGGCGAACAGGCCCACCGTCACGAATTCCTGGTCGCGTAGGAACTCTTCGGAGAAGGATGCCCTCGGGTCGGGGTAGCGACGAAGGCCTCACAAACCCTGGGAGATGTCACACCCGTCGATTAGAATGTATGTACTAATAGAGGTCCTGACCTGGGAGGACGCCCGTGACCACGCCCGCCTCCGCGCCACCCACCCCCTACGCCACCCTGCTCGGCTTCACCCGCTACGTCGACCGCACCGGCCCGACGAAGGCCACCTTCGTCGGGGGCCTGCGCAAGCAGCGGGTCAGCCGCTCCGGCTTCAACCCGCACGGCCAGTTCGTCAAGGCGCTCAAGGCCGACATCGCCTTCCACACCGGCGGCACCCACCTCGACCAGGTGGTCGACGTGGTCAAGCCCCGCTGGCGACCGCTCTACCAGGCCCTCGTCCCCGGCGCGACGGCCTGGCTGCGCTCCCTCGGCGAGCCGAGGGACGTCGACCTGGCCCAGACCCGCGACGCGCTCGCGATGCTGGGCGACCTGCCCGTCAAGGTCAACCCCCAGTTCGGCGTACGGCACGCCGACGGTCGCGTCGAGGCCGTCCGACTGCACTTCGACGAGGCGCCGCCCAGCGAGGAGGCGACGCTCGCCACCCTGCACCTGATGGCCCGGCACATGGACGCGGTGCTCCCGCACGCCGAGCCGGTCCTGGTCGACGTCCGTCGCGGCGAGGCCCACCGCATGCCCACCGACGCCCGCCCGGAGCACATCGAGCGCTGGCTGGCCGGCGAGGCGGCGGCCTTCCGGGCCATCTGGGCCACCGCCGCCTGATCCCTTCCCACCACCCGATCCGCTCGCCCGGTCCGGCCGACACGGCCGGGCCGGGCGCCGACGAAAGCCCACATCCCGGGCGGCGGATCGACACGGCGCCCAGCATCGTGAATCATCTATCTTCATGACCACCGGGTCCACGGACGCCCGTCCGCCCGCCGAGATCGCCGACCACGACCAGGTTTCCGCTCCCAGGGACCCCGGCCGGCGGGAGCGGTGGAGCTGGCTGCGCCACGAATGGACGCTGGCGGTGCTCGGCGGGCTGCTGCTCGCGGTGGTGCTGACCTGGCCGACGATGCGGCATCCGGCGAGCACCATTCCCGGCGACATCGGCGACCCCACGTTGCAGGCGTGGCAGATGGCCTGGGCCGGGCACGCCGTGCTCAACAACCCGGCCGGTCTCTGGCACTCGAACACGTTCTTCCCCGAGACCCACACGTACGCCTACAGCGACACCCTGCTCGGATACGCCCCGTTCGGGATGCTCGGCTCGGGCTTCGAGGCCGCCCTGGTCCGCTACAACGTGATGTACGTGCTGGTGCACGCGCTGGCCTTCGTCGGGGCGTACGCGCTGGTCCGGCAGCTCGGCGCGGGCCGGCTGGGCGGGGCGGTCGCCGGGATCGCGTGGGCGTACGCGCCCTGGCGGCTGGCGCACTCCGGTCACCTGAACATCCTGTCCAGCGGCGGGATCGCGTTGTGCCTGGCGATGCTGGCCCGCGGGCACGGCTGGTCGCTGCGGCACGGCTACCGGCCGGAGCGACGGCGTCCGGGCTGGGCCCTGGCGGGGTGGCTCGTCGCCGCCTGGCAGATCAGCCTGGGCTTCGGCATCGGGCTGCCGCTGGTCTACTTCCTGCTGGCCGCGGTGCTGGTCGGGGCCGGCGGATACGGCTGGTCGTGGTGGCGGCGCGGGCGACGTCCCGCGTTCGGCCGGCGGCTGCTGGTCGCCGACCTGGCCGGCGGGGCCGTCTTCGGCGCGGTGACGCTGCTGCTGGGCCTGGTCTACCTGCGGGTCGTCGACCTCAACCCGCAGGCCGAGCGGTCGCTGGCCTGGACGGAGATGTTCTCGCCGCCGCTGATCGGCTTCGTCACCGCCCCGGCGGACTCGTGGTGGTGGGGCGAGCGGCACGCGGCGGCCCGGGAACAGCTGTCCTGGCCGCCGGAGATGGCGTTGCTGCCCGGGATGGTCCTGCTCGCGTTGGCCGCGGCGGGGCTGTTCGTCTCGGTGTTTCCGGCCCGGCACCGGGTCGCGTTGGGGCTCGGCGTGCTCGGCACGGTGCTGCTGGGCCTGGGTGTCACCCTCGGCGGCGACGGGGACCCGGGCTACCTGACGCTGTCGAAGCACCTGCCGGGCTGGGACGCGTTGCGCACGCCGGGCCGGATGATGCACTGGACCAGCCTGCTGCTGGCGGTGCTGGCGGCGGGCACGGTGACGGTGTTCGCCACGGCGGTGCGGCGGTGGTCGTCCCGGGGCTGGGCCAGGTTCCTCGCACCCGTGCTCCTGCTGGTGCCGCTGGCCCTGGTCGGGTTGGAGGGGGTCAACCGGACGGCGCATCCGGTGGTGCCGACGCCGCCGGCCGCGATGCGTACGGCGGGGGAACCGATGCTGGTGCTGCCCGCCGGTGGCGCGGTCGACCTGATCTTCATGTTGTGGACGACGGACGGGTTCCCCCGGGTGACGAACGGGCTGGCCGGGTTCGAGCCGGTCACCCAGGCGCAGACCCGGGCCGCGACGGCCGCCTTCCCCGATCCGGGCAGCGTGGCGTACCTGCGGGGCATCGGGGTGCGGTCCGTGGTGGCCCTGCCGGGCTGGACCGCCGGGACGCCCTGGGAGGGCATCGCGGACCGACCGTTCGACGGGCTCGGCGTCACCCGGGAGGAGATCGATGGTGTGCTGGTCTACCGCCTCTGACCGGGGTGGCGCGGGGCCGCGCGGCGCGGGCCGGGGATCCTCGGGCACCGGCCGGGCGGGGTGACGGAGGTGCTCCTGTCGCTGGTGGTGCCCTGCTTCAACGAGGAAGCCTCGGTGGAGCGGCTGCACACCGCGGTGACCGCCGCGGTCGCGGAGCTGTCCGACGTCGACATCGAGGTGGTGTACGTCGACGACGGCAGCTCCGACGGCACCCTCGTGGCGCTGCGCCGGCTCGCCGCCGCCGATCCCACCGTGCGCTACACGTCGCTGAGCCGCAACTTCGGCAAGGAGGCGGCGATGCTGGCCGGGCTGGAGCGGGCCACCGGGGACGCGGTGGTCATCATGGACGCCGACCTCCAGCATCCGCCACGGCTGCTGCCCGACATGGTGGCGTTGTACCGGCAGGGTTTCGACCAGGTGATCGCGCGCCGGGACCGGCGTGGTGACCGGTTCGTCCGGATGCTGGCCTCGCGGTCCTTCTACCGGGTGGTCAACTGGTGGATCGACGTGCGGCTGCTGGACGGGGCGGGTGACTTCCGGCTGCTGTCCCGGCTCGCGGTGGACGCGGTGCTGGCGATGCCGGAGTACAACCGCTTCTCGAAGGGGCTGTTCTCCTGGATCGGCTTCCGGACGGTGGTGGTCGCGCACGGCAACGAGACCCGGCAGACGGGCCGGAGCAGGTGGACGTTCGGCAAGCTGTTCAACTACGCCTTCGACGGGCTGCTGTCGTTCAACAACCGGCCGCTGCGGCTGGCGATCTACGGCGGCCTGTTCCTCACCCTGATCGCGGTGGTCTACATGGCCTGGGTGGTCGCGGACGCCGTCGACAAGGGGATCGACGTTCCCGGCTACACCACCATCATCGTCAGCGTGATCGGCCTCGGCGGCATCCAGATGACGATCCTGGGCGTGATCGGCGAGTACATCGGCCGGATCTACTACGAGACCAAACGGCGGCCGCACTACCTCGTCCAGGAGACCGAGGACCTGGTCACGGAGAGCGGGGAGGCGCCCCGGGTGCCGGACCAGCCGGCGGTGCGCCCGGCCGAGCGGGTCCGGCGGGGCGGGCCGGCCCGCGAGGACCTCCCCCGCTACCGCTCGCTGCGGCGCGCCGCCGGCGAGTCCGTGGCGGGTGACGCGCGGCAGCCGTAGCGGCTGCCGCGCGCGGCCGCGTCAGGCGGTGAGGTACTTCTCCAGGTCGTCGAGGATCTTGTCGGCGGCGCCGATACCGATGCCGGTCATCCAGATCTCGTCGGAGACGACGTGCGACTTGCCCGCCTTGACCGCCGACAGCCCCTTCCAGAGCGTCCCGCCGGTGACCTTGGCCTGCTCGGCGGCGGCCTTCTCGCCGTACGCGGTCACGAAGATGACGTCACCGTCGACCTCGCCGATCCGCTCCGGGCTGACCCGGTCCATCCGCCGGTCCTCCTTGCCGGTGAGCTGCTGGCGCTCGGGGCGGCCCAGCCCGGTGTCGCCGATGACGATGCCGGAGAACGAGTCCGGCCCGTACACCCGGATCTCGGTGGGCATGAAGCGGACGATGGAGACCTCGCGCGTGGCGGCGTCGCCGAGCTTGGCGCCGAACTCCCTGGCCCGCGTCTCGTACGTGGCCAGCAGGTCCTTGGCCTGCTGCTCCTTGCCGAGCGCGGCGCCGTCGAAGAGGAAGTTCTCCTTCCAGGTGATGCCGACCTTCTCGGTGAAGACGGTCGGCGCGATGGCGGCCAGCTCGTCGTAGAACTTCTCCTGGCGGAACTTGCTGCCCAGGATCAGGTCCGGCTTGAGGGCGTTGATGGCCTCCAGGTCGGGCTCGGTGAGCACCCCGACCTCCTTGATGCCGGCGAGCTTCTCCTCGCCGAAGTAGGTCGGCCAGCTCCGCGCCTCGCCGGCGGTGGCGGCGCCGACCGGCGTGACGCCGAGGGTCAGCGCGGTGTCGATCTTGTCGGTGTCGAGCACGACGACGCGCTTCGGTTCCGTCGGCACCTTCGTGGTGCCCATGGCGTGGGTGATCTCCCGGGTCTCCCCGGTGGTGGTGCCGGCGACCGGGTCGCTCTCACCGCAGGCGGTGAGACCGACGCCGAGGGCCAGCGCGGTGAGGGCGGCGGCGAGACGACGCATCAGATTCCTTTCGAAGGGTGCGAGCCGGTCAGCGGCGTCGCCGCGTCCCCGGCGGGCAGGCGGGTCAGGGAGGGGCTGGTGAGCGCGGGCACCACCAGGGGCGCCCCGGTCACCGGGCAGGGCACGACCACGCAGTCGAGGCCGAAGACGTCCCGGACCAGGTCGGCGGTGAGGATCTCCCGGGGCGGCCCGGCGGCCACCACGGCGCCGGAGCGCATGGCGATCAGGTGGTCGGCGTACCGGGCGGCCTGGTTGAGGTCGTGCAGTACGGCGACGACCGTACGGCCCCGCTCGACGCGCAGCCGGTGCAGCAGGTCCAGCACCTCCACCTGGTGGGCGAGGTCCAGGAAGGTGGTCGGCTCGTCCAGCAGCAGCGCCTCGGTGTCCTGGGCGAGAATCATGGCGATCCAGACGCGCTGGCGCTGGCCGCCGGAGAGGGTGTCGACCGGCCGGTCCGCCAGCGCCGTCACGTCGGCGAGCGCCATGGCCCGGTCGACGGCGGCGCCGTCGGACTCCGACCACTGCCGCCACCACCGCTGGTACGGCTGCCGGCCCCGCCCGACCAGGTCGGCGACGGTCACCCCCTCCGGCACCAGCGGGCTCTGCGGCAGCACGCCGAGGCGGCGGGCGACCTCGCGGGTCGGCAGGTCCCGGATGGCGGTGCCGTCCAGCAGCACGGCGCCACTGCGGGGGGTGAGCAGGCGGGCCATGGTGCGCAGCAGCGTGGACTTGCCGCAGGCGTTCGGCCCGACGATCACCGTGAACGCGTCGCCGGGCAGCTCCAGGTCGAGCCCGTCCAGCACGGTCCGCTCGTCGTAGCCGACGACCAGGTCGCGGGTGGAGAGCATCACGCCTCCTTGCCAGGGTGGGACATCACGAGGACCGCCGCCGGCCACGGAGCAGCAGGAAGATCAGGTACGGGCCGCCGATGGCGGCGGTCAGCACGCCGGCCGGCAGCTGGGTGGGGGCGAACAGCCGCCGGCCACCCAGGTCGGCCAGCACCAGCAGCAGCGCCCCGAGCAACGCGGCGCAGACCAGCGGCGGGCGCTCGGCGCGGACCAGCCGGCGGGCCAGCTGCGGGGCGACCAGGGCGACGAAGTCCACCGCGCCCACCTGCGCGGTGACCATCGCGGCGGCCAGCACCCCGGTGCCGGCGAGGCCGACCCGGCGGGCCACCGGGCGCAGGCCGATCCCCCGGGCGGTGTCGTCGTCCAGGGCGGTGCTGTTCAGCGCCCAGCCGGCCCAGGCCAGCACCGGCAGGAGCGCGACCAGGGTGAGGGCGATCCACAGGCTCTCGGTCCAGCCCTTGCCGGCGAGCGTGCCGATCAGCCAGATCTGCGCGCGCAGCCCGTCGATCGGGTCGGCGGTGAGCATGACGACCTCGGTCAGGGCCCGCAGTGCGAAGGCGACCGCCACGCCGGCGAGCACGAACCGCTGGGCGGCCAGCCCGTGCCGGGCGCCGAGGACGAACAGCAGCACGGCGGCGACCAGCCCGCCGACCAGCGCCGCCGGCGCCACGAGGACGGCGGCGACGCCGCCGGTCAGGGCCACCGTCGCGGCGAGACCGGCGCCCTGGGTGATGCCGACGACGTCGGGGCTGGCCAGCGGGTTGCGGGCCACGCTCTGGATCAGCGTGCCGGCCACCCCGAAGGCCGCGCCGGCCACCGCTGCCAGCACCAGCCGGGGCAGTCGCAGGTCGAGGACCACCAGGTCGTACGGGGTGCCGGCGCCGGAGAGGGCGCGCAGCACGTCGGCCGGGGCGACGTACGGGGTGCCCAGCGAGAGGCTGAGCACCCCCGCGCCGAGCAGCAGCACGACCAGCGCGGCGGCGACCAGCACCGAGCGGCGGCGGACCTGCACGCTGACCGGACCGATCCGCACCAGCGACCGCCCGGGCAGCGCGGTGACGCCCAGCCGGGGGCGGCCCGCCGACCGCCCGACGGCCGGGGTCGCGGGGGCGGTCACGCCGTCACGACCTTCGCGCGGCGGACCAGGAAGGCCAGCAGCGGGGCGCCGATCAGCGCGGTGACGATGCCCGCGGGCACCTCCCCGGGCGGCGCGACGAGCCGGCCGACGACGTCGGCGCCGAGCAGCAGCGCGGGCCCGAGCAGCGCCGAGACCGCGAGGGTCCAGCGGTGGTCCGCGCCGACCAGGGCGCGGGCCAGGTGCGGCACCGCGAGCCCGACGAACGCGATCGGCCCGGCGGCGGCGACGGCCGCCCCGGTGAGCAGCACCGCGGCGACGCCGCCGCCGAGGCGGACCAGCCCGATCCGGTGCCCTAGGCCCCGGGCCACGTCGTCGCCGAGGGCGAGCGCGTCCAGGCCCCGGGCGACGAGCGCGGCCAGGACCAGCCCGGCGAGCACGAACGGCAGCACCTGGGCGGCCACCGTGAGGTCCCGGCCGGTCAGCCCGCCGACCACCCAGAAGCGGTACTCCTCGAAGGTGCGGGCGTCCATGCTGAGCAGCGCGTACACCACGGAGGCGAGGCTGGCGTCGAGGGCCGCGCCGACCAGCGCGAGGGTGACCGGGCTGGCGCCCTCGCGGGCCTTGGCCGCGACGGCGAAGACCAGCACACCGGCCCCGAGCGCGCCGGCGATGCCGAACCAGACGTACCCGGCGAGGGTGCCCACGCCGAAGACGGAGATGGCCAGCACCACGCCGAACGAGGCGCCGGCGCTGATGCCGAGGATCCGCGGTTCGGCCAGCGGGTTGCGGGTGAGGGCCTGGAAGAGGACCCCGGCGACCGCGAGCGCCAGCCCGACGGCGAGGCCGAGCGCGGTGCGCGGCATCCGCAGTTCCCGCACGATGGTGGCGGCCTCGCCGCCGTCCGGGGCGACCAGTGCGCGCCACACCTCGTCGACGGCCAGCGCCCGGCTGCCGAGCGCGAAGCTCGCCAGCACGGCCAGCAGCAGCACCGACGCGGCGGCGACCGTGACCGCGAGCCGACGGCCGCCACGCGCCCGGGGCCGGGTGCCGGCCGGGGCCGGTCGGGTGGCGAGGGTGGTCACGAGGCTCCTGCACGTTCGCGCTTAGGGTCGCCTTACCGTAGCGGAACGCCCTGGCCCGGCCTAACTCGCCGTCGTCGATCCGGGCGGCGCTGACCAGGGCGGACAGCGCCGGATCCGGTCGGTCGGCGGCCCCGGCCGCCCTAGGGTGTGGGCATGCGATTCGACCAGCACACCGTGGTGCTCCTGGTCCGGCCGTCGGACGCGCCGGAACTGCCGCTGGACGGCTGCGCGGATTCGTCGTGCTCTCCGTCTCCGCGCAGGAGGCCCGCGAGCTCTACCACAACGACCCGGCCGTGCGGGCGGGGCGGCTGAGCGTGCAGGTGATGAGTTGGATGGTGCCAGAGGGCATCGTGCGGTTCGAGAGCGTGCCGCTGCCCCGGTCGATCCTGGAGGCCGCCGCCGGCGACTGACGGGCCGTGCCGTCGGCACCGCCGACGGGTGTCGGGGCGGGGCCGACGGCGTCGGGCCGGGCCGCCGACCGGCGCCGGGGGCGGGGGTGCCCGGGGTCGCTACCGTCGCGGTCATGGCGGGTGGGAGAAGCGATGGCCGGAGGTACCGGGTCGCCGCGCTGCTGACCGGCGCGGTGGCGCTGGGGCTGGTGGCGCTGGGCTGGTGGCTGCGCGACGGGGAGTACCGCGCCGACCGGGGACGGTTCCTCGACCCGGGCTGGTGGATCGGCGTCGCCACCAGCGGCCTGGGCCACCTCGCCTTCGGCCGGACCGGCTTCAAGATCGCCCTGGTGGCGCTCGGACTCATGGCCGCCGGGCTGGTCGGCCTACGTCGACGGCGCGCGGCCGGGGCGGCACCGCCGGAGGAGCGGGGGCCCGGCTCCGACGCTCCGGACTGACCGGCCGGCGGGTCGGCGGCCCGCACGGGCGGGCGGCCGGTCGTTGACGCCCGGGCCGGCGCGGCGTGGAGTCGGCCGGTCGACGACCGGGACGTCAGTCGGCCGGTCGCGGCGTGGGGACCGGGCCGGCCGGCCCGTCGAGCTGCTGGTCGGCCCAGACGTAGGTCTCCGGCAGCAGCTCGGCCACGTGCACCACCCGCAGCGCGTCCATCGGCCCGACGATGACCCGGATGGTGGGGAAGTAGTCGCGCAGCACCTGCCGGCAGCGCCCGCAGGGCGGGATCACCCCGCGCCCCCGGTCGCCCACCGCGACGATCGTCTCCAGCTCGGTGACGCCCTGGGTGGCGGCGGCGCCGACCGCGACCACCTCGGCGCAGGGGCCGCCGGTGAAGTGGTAGACGTTGACCCCGGTGAAGACCCGGCCGTCGGGGGTGCGCGCGGCGGCGGCGACCGTGTGGTTCTCGCTGCGGCAGCGCAGCTTGGCGACCGCCGTGGCGGCCTGCACCAGGGCCCGGTCGGTGTCGCGCATCGTCATCCCATCCCCCGTGGCCAAGGTCGGTCGGCGTCCCACTCTAGACCGGCGGGCCGCCCGCGCGCTGGCCCTGACCGCAGCCGTCGGCGGGCGCGACCGGGGGCGGGCGCGGGCGGGCCGGGGCGGTGCGGCGGTAACCCGGGGGCGGTCCGGCCGTCGGCTGCCTATCCTTGGCGACGACATGCAGAATCCAGCCGCACCCGCCGCGACCGACCCCGTCCGCGAGCTGCACCGCCGCCTCCGTCCCCTGATGTTCCGCGACCAGCGCCGCCTGCAACGACGCCTGGACGGGGTACGCCGGCTGCGCGACCCGCAGCGCCGGGAGTCAACGCTCGGCGAGATCGCCGCCGACGTGGCGCGGGCCGAGGCCGTGTTGGAGACCCGGCGCGCCGCCGTGCCGGTGGTCACCTACCCGGCCCAGCTGCCGGTCAGCGAACGCAAGGACGACATCGCCGCCGCGATCCGCGACCACCAGGTGGTGATCGTGGCCGGCGAGACCGGCTCCGGCAAGACCACCCAGCTGCCGAAGATCTGCCTGGAGCTGGGGCGCGGGATCACCGGGCTGATCGGGCACACCCAGCCGCGCCGGCTGGCCGCCCGTACGGTGGCGGACCGCATCGCCGAGGAACTCGGCACCGAGCTGGGCGACGTGGTCGGCTACAAGGTGCGCTTCAGTGACCAGGTGAGTGACCGTAGCCTGGTCAAGCTGATGACCGACGGCATCCTGCTCGCCGAGTTGCAGACCGACCGGATGCTGCGCCAGTACGACACGCTGATCATCGACGAGGCGCACGAGCGCAGCCTCAACATCGACTTCATCCTCGGCTACCTCCGGCAGCTCCTCCCCCGCCGGCCCGACCTCAAGGTGATCATCACCTCGGCGACCATCGAGACCGAGCGGTTCGCCCGGCACTTCGCCGGGCCGCCCACCGCCGACGAGCCGGAGGGCGTACCGGCGCCGGTGGTCGAGGTCTCCGGGCGCACGTACCCGGTCGAGGTGCGTTACCGCCCCCTGGTCGAGGTGGCCGAGGGTGAGGACGACGGGGAGGACGAGGAGAACGTCCGCGACCAGGTCCAGGCCATCGGCGACGCCGTCGAGGAACTGGCCGCCGAGGGCCCCGGGGACGTCCTGGTCTTCCTCAGCGGCGAGCGGGAGATCCGCGACACCGCCGACGCGCTGGGCAAGCTGGTGGAGAAGAAGCGGGCGCTGCGCGGCACCGAGATCCTGCCGCTGTACGCCCGGCTCTCCACCGCCGAGCAGCACCGGGTCTTCGCCCCGCACGCCGGGCGCCGGGTGGTGCTCGCGACCAACGTCGCGGAGACCTCGCTCACCGTGCCCGGCATCAAGTACGTGGTGGACCCGGGCACGGCCCGCATCTCCCGCTACAGCAGCCGGCTCAAGGTGCAGCGGCTGCCCATCGAGCCGGTCTCCCAGGCGTCGGCCAACCAGCGCAAGGGGCGCTGCGGGCGCACCTCGGACGGCATCTGCATCCGCCTCTACGACGAGCAGGACTTCCTGTCCCGCCCGGAGTTCACCGACCCGGAGATCCTGCGTACCAACCTCGCCTCGGTCATCCTCCAGATGACCTCCATCGGGCTGGGCGACATCGCCGCGTTCCCGTTCATCGACCCGCCGGACCGGCGCAACGTCGCCGACGGCGTCAACCTGCTGCACGAGCTCGGCGCGCTGGACCCGGCCGAGGCCGACCCGGCGAAGCGGCTCACCCCGCTGGGCCGGCGGCTGGCCCAGCTCCCCGTCGACCCGCGGCTGGCCCGGATGGTCGTGGAGGGCGAGCGTAACGGCTGCGCCACCGAGGTGATGGTGATCGCCGCCGCGCTGTCGATCCAGGACCCCCGGGAGCGGCCCGCCGAGAAGCAGGCCCAGGCCGACCAGGCGCACGCCCGGTTCACCGACCGCGAGTCGGACTTCGTGACACTGCTCAACCTGTGGCGGCACCTGCGCGAGCAGCAGCGTGAGCTCTCCTCCAGCGCGTTCCGCCGGATGTGCAAGGCCGAGTACCTCAACTACCTGCGGGTACGCGAGTGGCAGGACATCGTCAGCCAGCTGCGCCAGGTGCTGCGTACCCCCGAGGAGGGGCGACCGGCGCGCGACGGCGACGGCGGCCGGCGCCGGGGCGGCGCGGACCTGCCGGAGGAGATCGACACCCCGAAGGTGCACCAGTCGCTGCTGCCCGGCCTGCTGTCCCACGTCGGGCTCAAGGACGCGCAGAAGCACGAGTACCTGGGCGCCCGGGGCGCGAAGTTCGCCCTCTTCCCCGGCTCGGCGCTGTTCAAGAAGCCACCGCGCTGGGTGATGGCGGCCGAGCTGGTGGAGACCTCCCGCCTCTGGGGCCGGGTCGCCGGCCGGGTCGAGCCCGAGTGGGTCGAGCCCCTCGCGACGCACCTGGTCAAGCGCAGCTACAGCGAGCCGCACTGGGAGAAGAAGCAGGCGGCCGTGATGGCCTACGAGAAGGTGACCCTCTACGGCATCCCGCTGGTCACCTCGCGCAAGGTCAACTTCGGCCGGATCGACCCGACGCTGTCCCGCGAGCTGTTCATCCGGCACGCCCTCGTCGAGGGCGACTGGCAGACCCACCACCGGTTCTGGGCCGACAACCAGCGGCTGCTGGCGGAGATCGAGGAGCTGGAGCACCGGGCCCGACGCCGCGACATCCTCGTCGACGACCAGACCGTCTTCGACTTCTACGACGCCCGCATCCCGGCCGACGTGGTCTCCGGACGGCACTTCGACGCCTGGTGGAAGAAGACCCGCCGGGAGCAGCCCGACCTGCTCACCTTCACCCGGGAGCTGCTGGTCAACGCCGGCCGCACCGGCGTGGACGAGGCCGACTACCCCGACGAGTGGTCCGCCGACGGGGTGACCCTGCCGCTGACCTACCGGTTCGAGCCGGGCACGCCGACCGACGGCGTGACCGTCGACATCCCGCTGCCCCTGCTCAACCAGGTGCCGGCGGAGAGCTTCGACTGGCAGGTGCCCGGGCTGCGCGAGGAGCTCGTGATCGCGCTGATCCGCTCGCTGCCCAAGGCGGTGCGCCGCAACTTCGTCCCGGTGCCGGACTTCGCCCGTGCGGCGCTCGCCGCGATGCCCGCCGGCGAGGAGCCGCTGCTGGACGCGCTGACCCGGCAGCTACGCCGGATGACCGGCGTCACCGTGCCCCGCGACGCGTGGGAGCCGGAGAAGCTGCCGCCGCACCTGCGGGTCCGCTTCCGGGTGCTCGACGAGGAGAACAAGCCGGTCGCCGAGGGCAAGGACCTGCCGGCCCTGCAACGCCGGCTCAAGGCGGAGGTACGCCAGGTCGTGGCCGCCGCCGCGCCGGACGTGGCCCGCACCGGGCTACGCGAGTGGGGCATCGGCACGCTGCCGCGCACCATCGAGCAGGTCCGCGCCGGATACGCCGTGACCGCGTACCCGGCCCTCGTCGACGAGGGCGACACGGTCGGGGTGAAGGTCTTCGACTCGCCGGCCGAACAGGAGGCCGCGCACTGGGCGGGTACGCGGCGGCTGCTGCGGCTGACCGTGCCGTCGCCGGCGAAGTTCCTCCAGGGGCGGCTCAGCAACGAGGCGAAGCTGGCGCTGAGCCGCAACCCGCACGGCGGCGTGCAGGAGTTGATCTCCGACGCGGCCGGGGCGGCCATCGACAAGCTGATCGGCGAGGCGGGCGGCCCGGCGTGGGACGCCGAGGGCTTCGCCGCCCTGCGGGAGAGGGTCCGCGCCGACCTGGTCGACGTCGTGGTCGAGGTGATGGACCGCGTCCGCCGGGTGCTCGCCGCCGCGTACGCGGTGGAGCAGCGGCTCGGCGCCACGAGGAACCTGGCGGTGGTGGCCGCGCTGGCCGACATCCGGGCCCAGCTCAATGGCCTGGTGCACAAGGGGTTCGTCACCGAGACCGGGTACGCGCGCCTGCCCGACCTGCTGCGCTACCTCACCGCGATCGAGCGGCGGCTGGACCGGCTGCCGGGCAACCCGCAGCGCGACAAGCAGCAGCAGGACCGGGTCGCGGTGGTGCAGAAGGAGTACCAGGAGATGCTCGCCGCGCTGCCGCCGGGCCGCCGGCAGTCGGCGGCGGTCCGGCAGATCCGCTGGATGATCGAGGAGCTGCGGGTGAACGTCTTCGCCCAGGCGCTGGGCACCCCGTACCCGGTGTCGGAGCAGCGGATCTACCGGGCGATGGACGAGGCCGAGGGCAGGTAGGGCGGCCCGCCCGCCCCCGTCAGGAGGCGCGCGTCGGCGCCCGCCGCGGCAGGGGCACCGACGCCGGGGAGCCGCGCAGCACCCGGAACAGCACCGGCGGGGCGAGCAGCCGCGTCGGCGGGTCGACGAGGTTCACCACCCGCAGGAACGCCGCGCCCAGCGCCGGGTCCCGGGTCGCCGCCGCGTGCAGCCGGCCCACGTACGCGTTGACGAGGCGTACCCGCGGAGAGCGCCGGCCGGGCACCTCGGGGAAGCGCAGGTCGGTGCCGACCGCGATGGACCACGGCCCGTCGATCAGCCGCGCCGCGCCCCGGAAGAACCGCCGGGCGAGCCGGTCGGACGACCGCCGGAGCAGTCCTCGCAGCAGCAGCGCCTCCAGCCCGGCCACCGTCATGCCCTGCCCGTAGACGGGGTTGAAGCTGCACACGGCGTCGGCCACCACCAGGTAGCCGGCCGGGAAGCGGCGCAGCCGCTCGTAGCGCCGCCGCACGCTGGCCGGGAACTTCATCGTCGCCGGCGGGCTCTCCGGCTGCGCCGTACGCAGCAGGTCGGCGATCTGCGGGGCGGCGAGGGTCTCGGCGAAGGCGGTCATGCCCTCGTCGTCGGCCGGCGGCTCCTCGCCGAGCATGCCGCTGAGCGCCACCGCGAACCGGCCCTGCTCCTGCACCGCGACGATGCCGCCCCGGGGCTGGCCGGGCACGGCGTTGGTGAGCGCGCCGAGCAGCCCCTCCAGGTGGTGCGGCTCCCGGCGGTAGGTGCGGGTGAGGTAGGTGACGCCGACCTTGACCCGTTCCTCCGGCGCCGGCCGGTAGCCCAGCTCGGCCAGCCACACCGGGCTGCGGGTGCCCCGGCCGCCGGCGTCGACCACGAGGTCGGCCGCGACGGTGGTCGGGTCCTCGTCGCGCAGGCGCAGCCGCACGCCGGTGACCCGTCCCCGGTCGAGGGTGGTGGTCAGCCCCTCCACCTCGCAGCCTGCCACGATCCGCACCCCGGGCAGGGCGGCCACCCGCTCCCGGACGACCTGCTCCAGCAGCGGCCGGCTGACCCCGAGGGCGAAGAGCGGGGACGGCGCGCGCCGCATCCGGTGGCCGTTGTTGTACCAGTGGACCTGCTCGTGCAGGTCGACCGAGGGCACGCCTCGCGCGGTCAGCTCCGCCGAGATCCCGGGCAGCAGTTCCTCGAACGCCTGCCGGCCCCGCGTCAGCAGGACGTGCAGCTGCCGCCCCTGCGGTACGCCCCGACGGCTCTCCGCCCGCTCGGGCAGCAGGTCCCGGTCCACGAGGGTGACCCGCTCGTACGCCTCGGTGAGTGCGCAGGCGGTCAGCAGTCCGCCCATGCTGGCGCCGATCACCACGGCGCTGCCCGTTGCCATGCCGGCAGCGTAGGCAGGCCGGCGGGGGCCGGTCGTCTTCCGTCGTGCGCAGTCCTGCCGGTGCGGCCGGCGCGCGGCGGCGGCCTCAGAGCGGCTCGACGCCCGGCGGCAGGTCCCCGCCGGTGGTGGCGTCGCGGACGTAGTCCAGCAGTATCCGGCGCAGCTCCCGCCCGGCGTGGGTGGGCACCACGTCGCGGCGCCGGGCGACCGCGATGGTCCGCCGGACGCCGGGCGGGGCCAGCCGGGTGACGCACACGCCGGGACGCCGGGCCACCACGATGCCGGGGACCAGCGCGACGCCCAACCCGGCCTCGACGAAGCTCAGCACGGCGTCCATCTCGCCGCCGTCGACGGCGATGGTCGGCTCGAAGCCGGCCTCCCGGCAGGCCTGGATGGTGGCGTCGCGCAGGTCGTAGCCCTCCCGGAACATCACCATCGGCTGGTCGCGCAGGTCGGTGACGCGCAGCTGCCCGCTCTCCGGGGCCACCGACAGCTCCTCGACGGAGGCGACCACCAGGCTCTCCCGCAGGATGGGGTCGGCGCGCAGCCCGGGGTCGGTGCCCTGGGCCGGCATGATGATCAGCGCCAGGTCGAGGTCGCCGCGGAGCAGCCCGCGGACCAGGTCCTGCGAGCCGCTCTCCTCCACCCGCAGGTCGATGGTGGGGTGGGCGTCGCGGAACCGGCGCAGCACCGGCGGGGCGAGCGAGGTGGCGAGGCTGGGGGTGGCGCCGAGCCGGACCCGGCCACGGCGCAGACCGACCAGCTCCTGCACCTCACGGGTCGCGGTGTCGACGTCGGCCAGGATCCGCTTGGCCAGCGGCAGCAGCACCTCGCCGGCCGCGGTGAGCGCGATGTTGCCCCTTACCCGCTCGAACAGCGGGGCGCCGAGACCGTCCTCCAGGGCGTGAATTTGCTTACTCAAGGACGGCTGCGTGATGCCGACGATGTCGGCGGCTTGGGTGAAATGTCGTACTTCCGCCACCGCCACGAAGTACTTCAGCTGATGGAGCTGCATCTACATAGCCTACAGCTATCAAGACTGCGAGTTCGATGCATTGGACGACTGAATCAAGTGCTCCTAGCGTCGATCGCGTGGTAGTCACGAGAACTCGGTCGCCCATCCGCTCCAGCGTCGGCCTGAAGGCCGTCATGGCGGTGACGGGCATCATCCTGGTGCTGTTCCTGATCGCGCACATGCTCGGCAACCTGAAGATCTTCACGGGGGCGACCTCGTTCGACCACTACGCGCACTGGCTGCGCGAGATCGGCGCCCCGATCCTGCCCGGCGTGTGGTTCCTGTGGATCCTGCGGGTCGGCCTGCTGCTGTCGGTGCTCGGCCACATCTGGGCCGCGACCGCCCTCGCCGTGCGCGCCCGCGCCGCCCGCCCGGTGCAGTACGCGCACCGCAAGAAGGTCCAGGGCAGCTACGCGGCCCGCACCATGCGCTGGGGTGGCGTGATCATCCTGCTCTTCGTGATCTACCACATCCTGGACCTCACCACCGGCACGCTGAACCCGGTCGGCGACCCGAGCCGGCCGTACGCCAACGTGGTGGCCGACTTCGCCCCGGAGCGCTGGTACGTCACGCTCTTCTACACCCTGGCGGTCGTCACCCTCGGCTTCCACCTGCGGCACGGCCTGTTCAGCGCGGTGCGCAGCCTCGGCCAGCAGAGCCCGCGCGGCGAGCGGCGGGCCCGAGCCGTGGCCCTGGGCTTCTCCGTCGCGCTCTGCGCCGGCTACCTGGCGGTCCCGTTCGCCGTACTCACCGGATTGGTGTCCTGACATGGATCTCTACACCGAGGGCGACCCGATCGCCGACACCAAGGCTCCCGACGGCCCCATCGAGACCCGCTGGGAACGCCGCCGCTTCGAGGCCAAGCTGGTCAACCCGGCCAACCGACGCAAGATGACCGTGATCGTGGTCGGCACCGGCCTGGCCGGCGGCTCGGCCGCCGCCACGCTCGCCGAGCAGGGCTACCGGGTCAGGTCCTACTGCTACCAGGACAGCCCGCGCCGGGCGCACTCCATCGCCGCCCAGGGCGGCATCAACGCCGCCAAGAACTACCGCAACGACGGCGACTCGGTGCACCGGCTCTTCTACGACACCGTCAAGGGCGGCGACTTCCGCTCCCGGGAGTCGAACGTGCACCGGCTGGCCGAGGTCTCGGTCAACATCATCGACCAGTGCGTCGCCCAGGGCGTCCCGTTCGCCCGCGAGTACGGCGGCCTGCTGGACACCCGCTCCTTCGGCGGCGCGCAGGTGCAGCGCACCTTCTACGCCCGGGGCCAGACGGGCCAGCAGTTGCTGCTCGGCGCGTACCAGGCGCTGGAGCGGCAGATCGGCCTCGGCAACGTGGAGATGAACGCCCGGCACGAGATGCTGGAGCTGATCGTCGTCGACGGCAAGGCCCGCGGCATCGTGGTCCGGGACATGGTCACCGGCGAGATCACCACCGAGTTCGCGGACGCGGTCGTGCTCGCCTCCGGCGGCTACGGCAACGTGTTCTACCTCTCCACCAACGCCAAGGGCTGCAACGTCACCGCCACCTGGCGGGCCCACCGCAAGGGCGCGTACTTCGCCAACCCCTGCTACACGCAGATCCACCCGACCTGCATCCCGGTCTCCGGCGACCACCAGTCGAAGCTGACCCTGATGAGCGAGTCGCTGCGCAACGACGGCCGGGTCTGGGTGCCCAAGGCCAAGGGCGACACCCGCAGCCCGAAGGACATCGGCGAGGACGAGCGGGACTACTACCTGGAGCGGATCTACCCCTCCTTCGGCAACCTGGTCCCCCGCGACATCGCCTCCCGCGCCGCGAAGAACGTCTGCGACGAGGGGCGCGGCGTCGGCCAGACCGGGCTCGGCGTCTACCTGGACTTCGCCGACGCGATCAACCGGCTGGGCCGCAAGGCCATCGAGGCCAAGTACGGCAACCTCTTCGAGATGTACGAGCGGATCACCGGCGAGGACCCGTACGAGGTGCCGATGCGGATCTACCCCGCCGTGCACTACACGATGGGCGGGCTCTGGGTCGACTACGACCTCCAGTCGTCCATCCCGGGTCTGTTCGTGATCGGCGAGGCGAACTTCTCCGACCACGGCGCGAACCGGCTCGGCGCGTCGGCGCTGATGCAGGGCCTGGCCGACGGCTACTTCGTGCTGCCGAACACCATCGCCCACTACCTGTCGTCCGGCCCGTTCGAGAAGGTCGACGCCACGCACCCGGCGGCCGTGCAGGCCCGCGCCGACGTCGAGGACCGGATCCAGCGGCTGCTGGCCGTCAACGGCGACCGGACCGTCGACTCGTTCCACCGCGAGCTGGGCCAGATCATGTGGGAGCACTGCGGCATGGAGCGCAGCGAGGCCGGGCTGCGCAAGGCGATCGACGAGATCCGTGCCCTGCGCGAGCAGTTCTGGCAGCGGGTCCGGGTGCCGGGCAACGGCGAGGGGCTCAACCAGTCGCTGGAGAAGGCCGGCCGGGTGGCCGACTTCTTCGAGCTGGCGGAGCTGATGTGCATCGACGCCCTGCACCGCGAGGAGTCCTGCGGCGGTCACTTCCGGGCCGAGCACCAGACGCCCGACGGTGAGGCGGAGCGCGACGACGACCGCTTCGCGTACGTGGCGGCCTGGGAGTTCACCGCCACCGGCGAGCCGGCGGTGCTGCACAAGGAAGACCTGAACTTCGAATACGTCCACCCCACGCAGCGGAGCTACAAGTGAACCTGACCCTGCGCATCTGGCGCCAGTCCGGCCCCGAGGACAAGGGTCGGATGGTGACCTACAAGGTCGACGACGTCTCCCCGGACATGTCCTTCCTGGAGATGCTCGACGTACTCAACGAGCGGCTGATCCTCGCCAGCGAGGAGCCGGTGGCGTTCGACCACGACTGCCGCGAGGGCATCTGCGGCATGTGCGGCCTGATGATCAACGGCGACGCGCACGGGCCGCAGCGCGGCACCACCGCCTGCCAGCTGCACATGCGGCAGTTCTCCGACGGCGACACGATCGACATCGAGCCGTGGCGGGCCCGCGCCTTCCCGGTCATCAAGGACCTGGTGGTCAACCGGGGCGCCTTCGACAAGATCATCGCGGCGGGCGGCTACATCACCGCGCCGACCGGCAGCGCCCCCGAGGCGCACTCGACCCCGGTCGCCAAGGCCAACGCGGACGCCGCCTTCGAGGCGGCGGAGTGCATCGGCTGCGGCGCCTGCGTGGCGGCCTGCCCGAACGGCTCCGCCATGCTCTTCACCGCCGCGAAGGTCACCCAGCTCTCGCTGCTGCCGCAGGGCCAGCCGGAGCGCTACACCCGGGTGATCGGCATGGTCGACGCGCACGACGAGGCCGGCTTCGGCGGCTGCACCAACGCCGGTGAGTGCACCGTGGTCTGCCCCAAGGGCATCCCGCTGAACACCATCGGCCGGCTCAACCGCGACTTCCTGATGGCCACCTCGAAGCGGGGCGACACAACCCCCGGTTCCTGACGACACCGGTTTCCGAGGACACCGAATCCTGACGACCGGACCGGACGTGCGGGCCGCCACACCCCTGCGGGTGCGGCGGCCCGCACGCTTTCCGGAACCGGAACCGGAACCGGAACCGGAACCGCCGGCCGCCGGCCACCGGCCGCCGGCCGGTGGCCGGTGGCCGGTGGCCGGTGGCCGGTGGCCGGTGGCCGGTGGCCGGTGGCCGGTGGCCGGTGATGGGGCCTGGCGGTTCCACCGCGCGGCCGTGCCGGGTCGGGACCCCTCGACGGCCCCTGTCGAGCTGCCCCGTCCATAGGACCGCCCCTCCACCCGACCACCAGCCGCCCGCCCGGCCGTGCGACCGCCACCCGCCCGGCAACGCGACCGCCCACCCGCCCGGCCATGCGACCGTCGGCACGGCGGGCAGCTCGGCAAACGAACGCACCGCCTGCCCACCGCACGGCTGCCCACCTATCGGTCACGTCGTGCGGGCCCGAACAGGGACGCGACGCACCGCCTGCCCCACCCCGTGGGGCAGCTCGACAGCGTCCACGGGACGCACCCGGCCTACCCGGGCAGAACCAGAACCACAGCCCAGCGGACTGGACGGATGGGACGACGGCCAGGCCGGACGGGGAGGGACGACGGCCGGGCCGACGGATGGGAGCACGGCCGAGCCGGACGGAAGGGGGCACGGCCGAGCCGGACGGATGGGAGCACGGCCGAGCCGGACGGAAGGGGGCACGGCCGAGCCGGACGGAAGGGGGCACGGCCGAGCCGGACGGAAGGAGCGACGGCCAAGCCGGACGGAAGGGGGCACGGCCGGGACGGGCCGTCCGGTGGTGGCCGGTTCAAGTCGGCACGGGCGGGTAGCACTCCTGGGAGCCAGCACAGGAGGGACGACGGGACATGAAGGCGCTGACCTGGCAGGGCAAGCGGGACGTACGGGTGGAGGAGGTGCCCGATCCCCGGATCGAGGAGCCCACGGACGCCGTCGTCCGGATCACCTCGACCGCGATCTGCGGCTCCGACCTGCACCTGTACGAGGTGCTCGGGCCGTACCTGAAGCCCGGCGACGTCCTCGGCCACGAGCCGATGGGCATCGTCGAGGAGGTGGGCCCGGGGGTGACCCGGCTCAAGGCGGGCGACCGGGTGGTGGTGCCGTTCAACATCTCCTGCGGCTCCTGCTGGATGTGCGACCGGCAGCTGTACGCGCAGTGCGAGACCACCCAGGTCACCGCCGAGGGCAAGGGCGCGGCGCTGTTCGGCTACACCTCGCTCTACGGCTCGGTGCCCGGTGGGCAGGCAGAGTACCTGCGGGTGCCGCACGCCCAGTTCGGCCCGATCAAGGTTCCCGACACCGGGCCCGACGAGCGCTGGCTCTACCTGTCCGACATCCTGCCGACCGCCTGGCAGGCGGTGAAGTACGCCGACACCCCGCGCGGCGGCACCCTCGCCGTCTTCGGGCTCGGGCCGGTCGGCCAGTTCTGCGCCCGCATCGGCCGGCACCTCGGCGCGGACCGGGTCATCGGGCTGGACCTGGTGCCGGAGCGGTTGGCGATGGCCCGCCGGCACGGCATCGAGGTGCTCGACGTCAGCCAGCTCGACGACGTGCCCGGCGCGCTGATCGACCTCGTCGACGGGCGCGGCCCCGACGCCGTCATCGACGCGGTGGGCATGGAGGCCCACGGCGCGCCCCTCGGCAAGCTCGCCCAGACCGCCGCCGGGCTGCTGCCCGACAAGCTCGCCCAGACCATGACCGACAAGGTGGGTGTCGACCGGCTGGTCGTACTCAAGGCCGCGATCAAGGCCGTCCGCCGGGGCGGCACGGTCTCCATCTCCGGCGTCTACGGCGGCGAGGTCGACCCGATGCCCCTGATGGAGATGTTCGACCGGGGCATCCAGCTGCGGATGGGGCAGTGCCACGTGCGCCGGTGGACCGACGAGATCATCCCGCTGCTCTCCGGCGACGACGACCCGCTGGGCGTGGCGGACCTGCGTACCCACCGGGTGCCGCTGTCGGAGGCGCCGCAGGCGTACGAAATGTTCCAGAAGAAGGAGGACGGCTGCGTCAAGGTCGTGCTGGCACCGTGACCCGGACGGTGGTCGTGACCGGCGCGACCAGCGGGATCGGCCGGGCGGCGGCCCGGGCCTTCGCGGAACGCGGGGACCGGCTCGTGCTCGCCGCCCGCTCCCCCGCCGCCCTCGCCGCGGTCCGCGACGAGTGCCGGGCCGCGGGCGCGCAGGTGCTCGAGGTGCCCACCGACATCACCGCCGACGGCGCCCTGGCGGCGCTCGCCGACGCGGCCCTCGACCGGTTCGGCGGCATCGACGTCTGGGTGCACACGGCGGCGGTGATGGCGTACGGCCGGTTCGAGGAGACCCCGGAGCGGGTCTTCGAGCAGGTGGTGCGCACCGACCTGCTCGCCGCCGCCGCGGTCGCCCGGGTGGCGCTGCGCCGCTTCCGGGCGGACGGCGGAGGCACGCTGATCCTCACCGGGTCGGTGCTGGGCCACATCACCGCGCCTTACATGAGCGGCTACGTGGCGAGCAAGTGGGGGTTGCAGGGGCTGACCCGCACGTTGCAGCAGGAGGCCCGGGAGACCCCGGGGGTGCACGTCTGCATCGTCAACCCGGGCAGTGTGGACACCCCGGTCTACCAGCGGGCCGCTAACTACCTCGGCCGGACGGGCCGGCCCCCGCCGCCGATCACCACGCCGGAGCGGGTGGCGCGGGCCATCGTGGACTGCGCCGACCGGCCCCGCCGGGAGGTGTCGGTGGGCCGGGTCAACGTGGTCATGCGGGTCGGCTTCACGCTGCTGCCGGGCGTCTACGACACTCTCGTCGGGCCGTTGATGCGGCTGCTCGGGCTGACCGACCGGCCGGTCGCGCCGCACGACGGCACGGTGTTCGCGCCGGACCCGGCCGCCGCCTCGGTACGCGGCGGCTGGCTGCCCGACCTCGGGCGGGTGGCGCGGACCGTCGGGGAACTGCCCGGCCCGGTCGTGGCGGCCGTCCGGCGTCGGCTGCCGTGAACCCCGCGCGGGATCACCGGCGTCGATCGTTTCGCCTAGGGTGGTGGGCCGGCCCACCACGACGGGAGAGACGATTGACTATCCGGGTGAACCGCAGGACCGCGCTGGGACTGGGCACGGTGGCCACGGCGGGAACGGTGCTCGGCGCCGCCGCGCCGGCGTCCGCCGCCCCCGAGGTCGCCGAGCCGGCTCCGGCGACGCCCCGGCAGGCCGCCCGCCGCGTGGCCGCGATCTACGAGCGGCAGACGGTGACAGCGGGGGGCAACTGGCAGGCGTACGTCAGCGTCGCCGACCCGGCCGGCGCCCCGGTGGTGGCGGTCTCCGACGAGCCGGACCGGCGCATCGAGGCGTACAGCGTCAACAAGATCGCGGTGGCCGTGGCGGTGCTCGACAAGGTCGACCGGGGGCTGCTGACGCTCGACCAGCGGGTCGAGGTGACCGAGGCGATCGTGGTGCCCGGCGGGGACGGCATGTTCAGCCTCGACGGGGCGTACCCGAGCTCCGTGACGCTCGGCCACGTGCTGGCCAACCTGCTGACCGTCTCCGACGACACGGCGGTGCGGCTGTGCGGCCTGGTCTGCCCGGCCGCCGAGCTCAACCAGATCCTGCGCGGCAAGGGCTTCCCGAACACGCAGGTGCAGCCGGTCGCCAACCCCAACCGGTTCTTCCTCGGCACCAGCACCCCCCGGGAGACCCACGACCTGTTGCGCGCGCTGGTGGCCGGCACCCTGCTCTCGCCCACCGGCACGGCGTTCGTGCTCCGTCTGCTGCGCGCCCCCGTCGCGTACACCGACGGGATCCGGCGGGTCATGTCCTCGACCGACCGGGCCCGGGTCGCCACGAAGGCCGGCTGGTTCGCCGACGCCCGGCACGAGGCCGGGGTGATCTTCGACACGGCCGGCGCGCCCGTGCTGACGTACGCCCTCTTCGCGGACGGGCAGGCCGAGCCGGACGACTACGGCGCGACGCACCCCGCCGTCGAGGCCCGCGCCCGGATGGGCCGGCGCTTCCTGGCCTCGGTGGACCGCCTCACCGGCACCGGCGTCACCCACCGGCCGACCGCCCAGCGGCCCAGCAACGGCGGCTGAGTCGCCCCGCGACGTGCGGGCCCGCCGACCCGGCGGGCCCGCCGACCTCCCGCCGGTCCCCTGGTGGCCGGGCTACCGTGTACGACGGGACACGGCGGAGGGACGACGATGGGCGCACCACCGGAACGCGCGGGACTCGACCGGGCACTCGGGCGGCGGCTACGCGGCGCGGCCGGGCTGGCCGCGCTGGCCGGGCTCGCATGGGTGGCCCGGGACGTGCCGGCGGCGCTCGGCGGCCGGCTCACCGGCGCCCGCGCGGAGCGGGCCGCCCGCTCGCCCCGGTTCCGCGACGGCACCTTCCACAATCCGGGCGGCACCCGCTCGATGGCCGGCGCCCCCGACCGCAACCTGGTCCGTGAGCTGATCTTCGGCAAGCAGAAGCGCCGGCCGGGCGCCGCCGTGCCGCTGGCGCGCCCGGGCGCCGCCCCGGCCAACGACGTCGGGCGGGAGCTGAGCGTCGTCTGGTACGGCCACGCCTCCGCGCTGATCGAGATCGAGGGCCGCCGGGTGCTGCTCGACCCGGTCTGGAGCGACCGCTGCTCGCCGTCGCCCCTGGTCGGGCCGCGCCGCCTGCACGAGCCGCCGGTACGTCTCGACGAACTGCCCCCGGTGGACGCGATCCTGATCTCGCACGACCACTACGACCACCTCGACATGGCGACCGTGCGGGCGCTGCTGGGCAGCCAGTCGGCGCCGTTCCTGGTGCCGCTCGGGGTGGGCGCGCACCTGGACCGCTGGGGCGTACCGGCGGAGCGGATCGTCGAGCTGGACTGGGCGGAGAGCCACCGGGTGGCGGGGCTGGAGATCACGGCCACCGCCGCGCAGCACTTCTCCGGCCGGGGGCTGCGCCGCGACGGCACGCTCTGGAGTTCGTGGGTGGTCGCCGGCGCACACCGGAAGGTCTTCTACACCGGCGACTCCGGCTACTTCGACGGCTACGCCGAGATCGGCGAGCGGCACGGGCCGTTCGACGTCACGCTGATGCAGATCGGGGCGTACGACCGGGCCTGGCCGAGCATCCACATGTTCCCCGAGGAGGCCGTCGCCGCCCACCTCGACCTGCGCGGCGGGCTGCTCGTACCGGTGCACTGGGCGACGTTCAACCTCGCCCTGCACGACTGGTCCGAGCCGGTGGACCGGATCTGGGCCGAGGCGAAGGCGCGGGACGTACGGCTGGCCGTGCCCCGACCCGGGGAGCGGGTGGTGGTGGACGACCCGCCGGCCGTCGACGGCTGGTGGCAGGCGGTGGCCTGACCTGGGCGGACGTGCTGCCGCACCGGGCGCCGCCCTCAGAGGACGAAGGCGTCGGTCCAGAGCGCCCCGGAGCGGCCCGACAGGGCGTCCAGCATGGCGACCGCCTGGCCGTCGGTGAGCTGGGCGACGAAGTCGACGATCGCCCGCCCGCGGGCCTTGCCGATCCGGTCCGGCGTACGCGGGTGCAGCTCCGCCTCGGCCAGCTCCACCAGGTCGTGCAGGCGGCGCGGCAGCCGGGACTCCTCCTCGGGGTCGAGCAGCCACTCCAGCAGCGCCTCCACCAGGGTGCCCAGCAGCCGGGCCTGCCCGCGCTGGTGCAGGGCCAGGTCCGGCCGGGCCAGCACGAACCGGTGGTGGACGAACTTGAGCACCTGCACCTCGTGCCACTGCGCCGGGGCGAGCAGCACGTGGCCGGAGCGGACCGCCGGCTGCTCGACCACGGTGATCGCGTCGACGAAGCGGGTCGTCCACCGGGCGGAGAACCGGGCCACGTACTGCTCCGCCTCGATGGAGCCGTCGAAGGGCATGGCGAGCAGGCCCTCCACCAGTTCCTCGCGGACGTGCTCGACGGCGGCGGCGAACGCCTCGTCGTCGGCGATCCAGGCGTCCTTGCGGTGCAGTTGCCGGCGCAGCCGCTCGATCGCCGAGCCGGGCCGGCGGGCGGCGGTGGCCAGGGCCGCGTCGGTGATGGCCCGGAAGTGCCCGCTCTCGCGCTGCCAGGCCATCAGCTCGGCGGCCACCGCGCCCTGCTGGAGCACCCCGACCCGGTAGAAGTCCTCCACGTCGTGGATCGCGTACGCGACGTCGTCGGCCGTGTCCATCACCGACGCCTCGACGGTCTGCTGCCAGTCCGGGATCCGGCCCACGAACGGCTCCCGGGCCTGCCGCAGGTCGTCGACCTCGGTCCGGTACGCCCCGAACTTCGACGAGCCGCTGTCCGGGTCGTCCGGCGGCGGGGTGGCGCCGCGCGGGGGCGGGTCCATCAACCGGGGATGCGGGTCGGGATGGTCCAGCCGCGTCCACGGGTACTTCAGCAGCGCCGCCCGCACCGCCGCCGTGAGGTCCAGGCCGGTGGTCGCCGCCCCGCGGATCTCGGTGCTGGTGACGATGCGGTACGACTGGGCGTTGCCCTCGAAGCCGTCGGTCAACCCGAGCCGCTGCCGGGCCAGCCGGTCCAGCACCCGCTCCCCCAGGTGCCCGAACGGCGGGTGGCCGAGGTCGTGCGCGAGCGCGGCGGCCTCCACCACGTCCGGGTCGCAGCCGCCCAGCTTCTCCAGCAGGTCGCGGTGCCGGTCGTCGGCGGTCAGCCGCTCGGCGATGGCGCGCGCCACCTGCGCCACCTTGAGGCTGTGGGTCAGCCGGTTGTGCACGAGCAGGCCGGAGCCGCCGGGGCTGACCACCTGGGTCACGCCGTTGAGCCGGGCGAAGAACGGCGAGGCCACGATGCGGTCGCGGTCGGCCCGGAACGGGCTGGCGGCGAGGTCGCCGAGCGCCCGGGCGCTGCCGCCGAAGAGCCGCCGGGCGCGCGGGTCCACGGGAGGTTCCATGATCGCCACGCTAGCGCAGCGCGGGCCGGAGCGCCGACGGGTCGCCGCCGGCTCGCCGGGCCGGGGGCGGCGACGGCGCCACGGGGCGAGGTGCCGGCTCGCCGGGCCGGGGGCGGCGACGACCGTCGGTCCGGGCCGGCACAATGCACAGCGGAACCCACACCGAAGGCGGATCGAGATCGTGACCCTCTCTGTTCATCAGCGGATCGCCGAGGAACTCGGCGTCGCCGAGCGTCAGGTACGGGCGGCCGTGGAGCTGCTCGACGGCGGCGCGACCGTGCCGTTCATCGCCCGCTACCGCAAGGAGGCCACCGGCCTGCTCGACGACACCCAGCTGCGCACCCTGGAGGAGCGGCTGCGCTACCTGCGCGAGCTGGACGAGCGGCGCGCGGCGGTGCTGGAGTCGATCCGTGGTCAGGGCAAGCTCGACGAGGCCCTGGAAGCACAGATCATGGCGGCCGACTCGAAGTCCCGCCTGGAGGACATCTACCTGCCGTACAAGCCCAAGCGCCGGACCCGGGCGCAGATCGCCCGCGAGGCCGGGCTGGAGCCGCTCGCCGAGTCGCTGCTGGCAGACCCGGGTCAGGACCCGCGCCAGGCCGCCGCCGGCTACGTCGACGCGGAGAAGGGCGTGGCCGATGCCGCCGCCGCCCTGGAGGGCGCCCGCGCGATCCTCATCGAGCGCTTCGCCGAGGACGCCGACCTGATCGGCACGCTGCGCGAGCAGATGTGGTCGCGGGGCCGGCTGGTCTCGCGGGTACGCGACGGGCAGGAGTCGGCCGGCGCGAAGTTCGCCGACTACTTCGACTTCGCCGAGCCGTACCCGAAGCTGCCCTCGCACCGGATCCTGGCCATGTTCCGGGGCGAGAAGGAGGGCGTGCTCGACCTGACCATGGAGCCCGAGGAGGCCGGCGAGGCCGACGCGGTGCCGACCGGGCCGAGCCGCTACGAGGCGGCGATCGCCGGGCGGTTCGGCATCACCGACAAGGGCCGGCCGGCGGACCGGTGGCTGGCCGACACGGTGCGCTGGGCCTGGCGCACCCGGATCCTCATCCACCTCGGGGCGGACCTGCGGATGCGCCTGTGGCAGGCGGCCGAGGAGGAGGCGGTACGGGTCTTCGCCACCAACCTGCGGGACCTGCTGCTCGCCGCCCCGGCGGGCAGCCGGCCCACGATGGGGCTGGACCCGGGCCTGCGTACCGGCGTGAAGGTCGCCGTCGTGGACGCCACCGGCAAGGTGGTCGCCACCGACACGATCTACCCGCACGAGCCGCGCCGGCAGTGGGACGCCTCGATCGAGACCCTCGCCCGGCTCGCCGGGGCACACGGCGTCGAGCTGGTCGCCATCGGCAACGGCACCGCCAGCCGGGAGACCGACAAGCTCGCCGGCGAGCTGATCAAGCGGTACCCGCAGCTCAACCTCACCAAGGTGGTGGTCTCCGAGGCCGGCGCGTCGGTCTACTCCGCCTCCGCGTACGCCTCCCAGGAGCTGCCCGGGCTGGACGTCTCGCTGCGCGGCGCGGTCTCCATCGCCCGCCGGCTCCAGGATCCGCTCGCCGAGCTGGTCAAGATCGACCCGCGCTCGATCGGGGTCGGCCAGTACCAGCACGACCTGTCGGAGGTGAAGCTCTCCCGGTCGCTGGACGCGGTGGTCGAGGACTGCGTCAACGCGGTCGGCGTCGACGTCAACACCGCCTCCGCGCCGCTGCTGACCCGCGTCTCGGGCATCGGCGCCGGCCTGGCGGAGAACATCGTGCTGCACCGCGACGCGAACGGCCCGTTCCGCACCCGCTCGGAGCTTAAGAAGGTCGCCCGGCTCGGGCCGAAGGCCTTCGAGCAGTGCGCGGGCTTCCTGCGCATCCCCGGCGGCGACGACCCGCTGGACTCCTCCAGCGTGCACCCCGAGGCGTACCCGGTGGTGCGTCGGATCCTGTCCACCACCGGGCAGGACCTGCGGTCGCTGATCGGCAGGAGCGCCATCCTGCGGGGGCTGCGGGCCACCGACTTCGTCGACGACACCTTCGGCCTGCCCACCGTCACCGACATCCTCGCCGAGCTGGAGAAGCCGGGCCGTGACCCGCGGCCGGAGTTCCGCACCGCCACCTTCGTCGAGGGGGTGGAGAAGATCGGCGACCTGGTGCCCGGCATGGTGCTGGAGGGCGTGGTGACCAACGTCGCCGCCTTCGGCGCGTTCGTGGACGTCGGCGTGCACCAGGACGGGCTGGTGCACGTCTCGGCCATGTCCCGGACCTTCGTCAAGGACCCGCGCGAGGTGGTCAAGTCCGGCGACGTGGTCCGGGTCAAGGTGCTCGACGTCGACGTGCCCCGCAAGCGGATCTCGCTCACCCTCCGGCTGGAGGACGACGCGGAGGCGGGCGCCGGGCGCGGCGGCCCCGACGGCGGGCGCCGGGAACGCGGCGGGCAGGGCGGACCGCGCGGCGACCGGGGCACCTCCCGGGGCGGTCAGGGCGGGCAGCCCGGCCAGGGCGGCGCACGCGGTGACCGGGGCGCCCAGGGCGGCGGACGTGGCGGTCAGGGCGGCGGCGCACGCGGCGGTCAGGGCGGGCAGGCTGGTCAGTCCGGGCAGACCGGGCGGGGCGGGCGGGGCGGGGCGCAACGGCAGGGCCGTGGCGGGGCGGGGCCCGCGCCGGCGAACGACGCGATGGCGGACGCGCTGCGCCGGGCCGGACTCGCCTGACGTCACACCGCTCACGGAACACCGCTGACGGAGCGGCGCGGGACGCCCGGGCCATGCCCGGCCGGGTTCGGGCCGGGCCGCCCGGACCGAGCGGCACGGGACGCACGCACGACGCTGTCGAGCTGACGTCGCAAACGATCCGGATGACGGTTCGGGCGACTCGCCTGATGTCGCATACGACTCAGCTCGACAGCGTCGTGCGGAACTCCCGCCCGCCAGCGGGCTCACCGGCCACCAGCGCCGGGTGGTGCGCCTGTCGACCGACCGGACCGGCGACGGAGCGCGCCGGTGCTTCCCCCTGGCGCGCCCACCGGTCGGCGGTGCGGCGTGGTGGCCGGTGCGTTCCGGAGCGCGCCCATCGCCGGACGGGACCGGCGGGGGCGGCGCGCCGGAGCGTCCCGAGGCGCGCCCGCCGACAGACCGGAGCAGCCGGATGACGCTCGCACTGGTGCTTTCCGGTGGCGGGCGTCGCCGTGGCGCACCGGTCGCTGGACAACCTCCTCGCCTGGTGCCGGCGGCGGGGCGTACCGTCGCGGTCGTGGATGTGGGCGACGGCCTGGAGTGGCGGGAGCGGCAGCGGCGGGCGGTGCGGGCGCACGCGGCGGCCGACGAGCGGCGACGGGCGGCCGAGCGCGCCGAGGCGGCGGAACTGGTCGCCTGGTTCGTCGCCGAGGCCACCCGGCGCGGGCTGCCCACGGAACGGCTCACGGCCCGGGGGCTCGACGGGCGCGGGAGCTACCGGACGAGGCTGCGCGGCTGGTACGTCGACCGGGCCCGCACCCGGGCGGTCGACGTCGACGGCCGCTTCCACCTGCTGACCGTGGCGGGCGGCCCGCGCGCCCTGCTGCTCGGGGCCGAGCCGCAGCCCAGCCCGCCGCCGCTCGTGGTCGGCGCGGGCGGTCGCGACGGCGAGTCGATCCCCCTGCGCACGCTACTGCTCCGCCGGCTGGAGGCCGATGACACGGCGCCCTGAGCGGGGCGCGGCGCCCTGAGCGGCGCGCGGGCAGGCGCGCCGGGCTGGGCGCGCCGGGGGGCCAGGCGGCCCCGGCGGGTCAGCGGGTGACACCGCCCGGCCGGCGGAGCCGGCGCCGCCGGCCCAGGTGCCTCCACCACGCCTGCTGCACCAGCAGCGTGGCCAGGCCGGCGAGCAGGATCGCGCAGAGGTTGATCACCAGTTGGAGCGCCGAGCCGGACGCCTCGTGCCAGACGCCGTAGGCGACGGCGACGGCCGCGTTCGCGGCGGCCGGCACGGTGGTCACCGAGATCAGCACGCCGACCAGGCTGCCGGACTTCTTCGAGGTCAGGGAGAGCATGCCGGCGACTCCTGCCAGCAGGCCGACCACCCAGGACAGCGCGTCGGGCCGCCAGATGAAGTCGGTCAGCGGGCGTTCGGACTCCAGCATCCCGCGCTCGACCAGCCCCACCGCGTCCAGGCCCCAGGTGCTGAGGACGGTGACCACCATCGCGGCGAGGAAGCCGACCACCAGGGCCTGCACCGACCTGCCGATGACCGGCGGGTTGCGGCGCAGCAGCGCGACGCAGAGCGCCGCCAGGGGGCCGAACTCGGGGCCGACCACCATCGCGCCGACGATGAGGATCGGCTGGTCGAGCAGGACGCCGACGCCGGCGAGCATGGTGGCGACGGTGAGCAGCACGAGGTACGTGGCGGAGAGTTCGGTCTGCTCGCCGGTCTTGGCGGCGATCTCGTCCCAGACCACCGCGTCCGCCCCGCTGCCCGGCGCCTTCTCGGCCGCCCGGCCGGCCGCCGAGGAGATGGACAGCTCGACGTCGTCGGCCGAGATGGCGCCGCGCTCCTCCACACCGAGCTGCTGGAGCGCGTGCAGCACGCCGTCGGCGCTCTCCCGGACCACGTCGCAGAGGATGAGGTCGCCCGCCGGTTGACGGGCGGCGCCGGGGAACACCGCCAGGTGGGTCACCCCGGGATCGGCGGCCAGCAGGTCCGCCACGGCGGAGGACAGGTCGCTCGGCGCGATGACCCTCAGATGCAGCACCGGCTCTCCCCCGCGTCGTGAACCGTCGAGCACTCTACTGCCGGCGCGGGCGGGCCGAGGTGCCACGTCTTCGGCACCGGGCCGCGTCCTGACGGGCCGTTACGCGGTTGACCTGTCGGGATCGGCGTCGAGTGTGGCGGTTTCGCACCGGCGACACGTTCATCCCTGTTACAACGTGATTGTCGTTTGGTGCCCGACTCTGCCTGGAGGTCGAAGCCTTGCCTGGTTCCGTGAACACGCCGGGAAACCTCGCGGAGCGGCCCCAACCGGAGGCCCTCAAGCGGGCGATCGACGTGCTGGCGGCCGTGGTGCTGCTGGTCCTGACCGCGCCTCTGATCCTCGTCGTGGCGGTGCTGGTGGCGGCGGGACTCGGCCGGCCGGTGCTGTTCCGGCAGCCCCGCGCGGGACGGCACGGCCAGGTGTTCGAGCTGGTCAAGTTCCGCACCATGCTCCCGCCGGATCCGCTGCGGGGACGGGTGCGCGACGGGGACCGACTGACGCCGCTGGGGCGGTTCCTGCGCTCCACCAGCCTGGACGAGCTGCCGACGCTGTGGAACGTGCTGCGCGGCGACATGAGCCTGGTCGGCCCCCGTCCCCTGCTCACCGAGTACCTGCCGCGCTACTCCCCCACCCAGGCCCGCCGGCACGAGGTCCGGCCGGGCGTCACCGGGCTGGCCCAGGTGCGTGGCCGCAACAGCCTGGGCTGGGAGGAGAAGCTGGACCTGGACGTCTGGTACGTCGACCACCGCAGCCTGCGGCTGGACCTGTCGATCCTCGCCGCGACCGTCCGCACCGTGCTGCGCCGCGAGGGGATCTCCGCGGCGGGCTCGGCCACCGCGCCCGAGTTCCTCGGCACGCCCCCGCTGGTCCCCGCCGCGCCGGGACCGGACGCCTCCCTGACCGTCCCCGCCGGAGGTGGCCGATGAGCGGGACCATCCACCTGTCCCCGCCCGACGTCGGGCCACTGGAGGAGTCGTACGTCGTCGCGGCCCTGCGGTCCGGCTGGGTCGCGCCCGTCGGCCCGGACCTCGACGCGTTCGAGCGCGAGGTCGCCACGCGGGTGGGCACCCGCGGCGCCGTCGCCGTGAGTTCCGGCACGGCCGCGCTGCACCTGGCCCTCCTCGGGGTGGGGGTCGGCCCCGGCGACGCCGTCATCGTGCCGACGCTGACGTTCGTGGCGACCGCGAACGCGGTCCGCTACGCCGGCGCGCGGCCGGTCTTCGTGGACTGCGACCCGCACTCCGGCAACGTCGACGTGGCCCTGGTCGACGAGCTGATCCGGGCACTCGTCCTCCGGGGACAGCGCGTCGGCGCGGTCGTCCCCGTCGACCTCTTCGGCAGCTGCGCCGACCACACCGCGCTGGCCCCGGTCTGCGCGGCGGCGGGCGTACCGGTCGTCGAGGACGCCGCGGAGGCCCTCGGCGCGACCCACCACGGCCGGCCCGCCGGCTCCTTCGGGCAGGTGGGCATCCTCTCCTTCAACGGCAACAAGATCATGACCACCTCGGGCGGCGGGATGCTCGTCTCCGACGACACGGCCCTGCTGGCCCGGGCCCGGTTCCTGTCGACGCAGGCCCGCGAGCCGACGCCGCACTACGAGCACCGCGAGACGGGCTACAACTACCGGCTGAGCAACCTGCTCGCCGCGCTGGGCCGTGCCCAGCTCGTCCGGCTGGACGGGATGATCGCCCGGCGCCGGCACCTGCGCGACCAGTACGCCAAGCTCTTCGCCCCGATCCCGGGTGTGCGGCTGCTCGGCGTGGAGGACCCCGGCTCCAACTGCTGGCTGACCACCATCGCGGTCGACCCGGAGCGGGCGGGCTGGCGGGCCGCCGACCTGGCCGCCCACCTGGCGGGGCGGGACATCGAGACCCGCCCGGTCTGGAAGCCGATGCACCTGCAACCGGCGTACGGCGACGCCGAGTGCCTCGTCACCGGGGTGGCCGAGCGGCTGTTCGCCGACGGGCTGGCCCTGCCCAGCGGCAGCGCGCTGAACGAGCGGCAGGTCGGCCTCGTCCTCGCCGCCGTCGACGAGTTCCTGGCGGCCCGCACGGGAGCGTCGACGGCGTGACGATCCCGCTGGTGGTCGTCGGCTGCGGCGGGCACGGCCGGGAGGTCCTCACGATCGCCCGGGCGATGGACGCCGCCGCCGGCCGGCCGCGCTGGCACCTGCTCGGGTTCGTCGACGACCGGCCCGCCGAGGAGAACCTCAAACGGGTGCAGCGGCTCGACGTGCCCTACCTCGGCGGTGTCGCCTGGCTGCGCGACGCGCCCCCGGACGCGCACCACGTCATCGGCATCGGCGACCCGCGCGTCCGGCGGGCGGTCGCCGCGCGGGTCGACGCGTACGGCACGCCGGCGGCGAGCCTCGTGCATCCGGCGGCGACGATCGGGCCGGACACGGTGCACGGGCCGGGCTTCGTCGCCTTCGCCGGGGCCCGCGTCACCACCAACGTCACGCTCGGCCGGCACGTGCACCTCAACCAGAACGCCACGGTCGGGCACGACTGCGCCCTCGCCGACTTCGTGTCGGTCAATCCGCTGGCCGCCGTCTCCGGCGACTGCCACCTGGCGGAGGGGGTGCTCGTCGGCACGACGGCGGCCGTGTTGCAGGGCCTGCGGGTGGGCCGGGACAGCACCGTCGGGGCGGGCGCCTGCGTCGTCCGCGACGTGCCGGATGGTGTCGTCGTCAAGGGCGTACCCGCCCGTTGAACCGACGGGCCATCGGCCCGACGGACGAAAATTCGGTCATCAAACCTGAAACGCTCCAAACATTACTCTCGGGCATGTATCAACTTAAAGAGCCCAAAGCTCCTTCCGCCCTGCGGCGGAAGCGGTCGGAGACGGACAGGGAGCACAGATGCCGCCGGAAACAGAGACCACCCGACTCGGTGAGCAGAGGTCGCACCGGGCCAGGGCCCGCCGCCGCACCATCGGATTCCTCGCCACCGACAGCACCGCCTGGGTCGGCGGGTTCGTCGCGGCGGTCTGGTTCCGCTACGAACTCGACCTGGCGTCCGGCCAGCTCGCGCGCGCCGCCACCTGCGGCGTTCTCGCCGCCGTCGTGCACGTGGCCGTCGCGGCGGTCCGCCGGATCTACTCCGGACGCCACCCGCTGGGCAGCCTCCAGGAGGTGCAGGGCGTCGCGGGCACGGCGGCCACCACCGCCGCGATCATGCTGATCGGGCTGCTGCCGGCCGGCGTACGGCCGGTGCCGGCGAGCACGCCGCTGGTGGGTGGCGCCCTGGCGCTGCTGTTCATGCTGACCGCCCGGTTCACCTACCGGCACCGCCGTGACCTCGCCATGCGCCCCGACGCCCGGTCCTCCAACCCGGTGCTGCTGTTCGGGCTCGGCGACGCCGGACAGGGGCTGCTCCGGGCCATGCTCGGCGACCCGCGCGGACGCTACCGGCCCGTGGGCGCCCTCGACGACGACCCCGACAAGCGGGACCTGCGCATCGGCGGCGTACGCGTGCTCGGCGGGCGTCAGGACGTGGCGGCGGCCGTACGGCGTACCGGCGCGACGACCGTCATCTTCTCCGTCGCCAACGCCGACGCCGCGCTGATCCGGCAGATCCGCGAGGCCACCCTCCAGACCGGGGCGGCGTTCAAGGTGCTGCCGCCGGTACGGGACCTCGTCGACCACCGGATCACCGTCACCGACGTACGCGACGTGCAGATCGACGACCTGCTCGGGCGCCGGCAGGTGGTCGCCGACATGGCGCTGAGCGGTGACGGGCTCAGCGGCCGGCGGATCCTGGTGACCGGCGCCGGCGGCTCCATCGGCTCGGAGCTGTGCCGGCAGCTGATGAAGACGGACCCGGGCGAGCTGATGATGCTCGACCGCGACGAGTCGGCCCTGCACGGCCTCCAGATGTCGTTGACCGGCCGGGCCATGCTGGACGGTCCCGAGCTGATCCTCGCCGACCTGCGCGACGACGAGGGCATCCGGCGGATCCTGCGGGAGCGCCGGCCGGACGTCATCTTCCACGCCGCCGCCCTCAAGCACCTCACGCTGCTGGAGCGGCACCCCGGCGAGGCGGTGAAGACGAACGTCTGGGGCACCCTCTCCGTGCTCGACGCGTGCCGCGACGTGGCCCGCTTCGTCAACATCTCCACCGACAAGGCGGCCGACCCGATCAGCGTCCTCGGCTACTCGAAGCGGATCACCGAGCGGCTGACGGCGCACGCCTCCTCCCGCTTCCCCGGCACCTTCCTCAGCGTCCGTTTCGGCAACGTGCTGAGCAGCCGCGGGTCGGTCGTGACCGCGTTCCAGCGGCAGATCGAGCTGGGCCACCCGCTCACCGTCACCCACCCGGAGGTGACCCGCTACCTGATGACGGTGCAGGAGGCGGTGCACCTGGTGTTGCAGGCCGCCGAGATCGGCCGCGACGGGGAGGCGCTGGTGCTGGACATGGGTGAGCCGGTGCGTATCGCCGACCTGGCCCGGCAGCTGGCCGAGCAGGCGGACAGCAGCGTGCCGATCGTCTACACCGGGCTGCGCCCGGGCGAGAAGCTGCACGAGGACCTGTTCGGCACCGGCGAGACCGACGCCCGCCCGCTGCACCCGCTGGTGTCGCACGTGGCGGTGCCCGCCCTGGATCCGATGGAGGTCAGCGGCCTCGACCCGTACGACGATCCGGAGAAGGTGGTCGCGCAGCTCGCCCTGCTCTGCGACCACCCGGTCGGGCCGGTCCCCCGCGCCTCCGTGCAGGTGCCGTTGTCCCGCTGACCCGCCACACGGTGAGGGCCGGCGACCGGAAGCTCCGGTCGCCGGCCCTCGTGGTTGCGGGTCAGTGGCGGATACCCGCCCAGTCGTGGTGCCGGCGGACGGTGGAGAGGATGAAGTCGACCACGCGGCGGGAGGTGTCCGGGACCCGGTAGTCGACGGGGCAGGGCACCCCCTGGGCGGCGACCTGGGCCACGGTGACCTCGACCGCCTCCACGACGCCCTGCGGGTCGAGCCCGGTCATGATGATCCCGCCGGCGTCCAGCGCCTCGGGGCGCTCGATCGACTCGCGCAACGTCACGGCGGGGAAGCCGAGGATCGCGGCCTCCTCGCTGATCGTGCCGCTGTCGGAGAGCGTGCAGAAGGCCCTGGTCTGCAGGTGCACGTAGTCGAAGAGGCCGAACGGCTCGTGGAACGCGATGCCGTCGAGGGCGGTCGCGTCCGGCGCCAACGCCTCCAGCCGCTTGCGGGTACGCGGGTGCGTGGAGACCAGCACCGGGTGCCCCCACCGGTCGCGGACGGCCCCGAGGCAGTCGAGCAGGCGCTGGAGGCGGTCCGGCCGGTCCACGTTCTCCTCGCGGTGCGCGCTGACCACGAAGTACCGGCCGGGTGCGAGGTCGAGCTGGTGCAGGACGCCCGAGGCGGCGACGTCGGCCCGGTAGTGCTCCAGCACCTCCCGCATGGGCGAGCCGGTGTGCAGGATCCGGCGCGGATGCAGCCCTTCGGCCAGCAGGTTGCGCCGGGCGTGCTCGGTGTAGACCAGGTTGAAGTCGGCGACGTGGTCGACCAGCCGCCGGTTGGTCTCCTCGGGGACGTTGAGGTCGAAGCAGCGGTTGCCGGCCTCCATGTGGTAGACCGGCACCTGCATCCGTCGGGCCATCAGTGCGGCGATGCAGCTGTTGGTGTCGCCGAGCACGAGCAGCGCGTCGGGCCGGGTCTCGGCGATCGCCGCCTCCATGCCGACCAGCACGCCGCCCAGCACCCGGCCGAGCGACGAGGTGTCCACCCGCAGGAAGCGGTCCGGTTCGCGCAGCCGCAACTCCTTGAAGAAGACGTCGGAGAGCGTGCTGTCCCAGTTCTGTCCGGTGTGCACCAGCAGGTGGTCCACCGTGTCGTCGAGCCGGGCGATCACCCGGGACAGTCGGATGATCTCGGGTCGGGTGCCGACCACCGTCATGATCCGGGTCATGCCCGTCCTCTCTCTGCTGCCAGCTTGGTCATGATGTCCTCGAACTGGTCCACGCCCACCCGTAGCGACATGCGCTCCTGGTAGACCCGCCGGGCCCGCCGGCCCAGTTCCGCCCGGACCGCCGCGGACTCGGCCGCCGCGACGGAGAAGCGCGCGGCGAGCGCACGCCAGTCCCCCGGCGGGGAGACCAGACCGACCCCGGCCGAACGGACCAGGGCCGCGGCGTCACCGCCCACGGCCGCGATCACCGGCGTGCCGCAGGCCAGCGCGGCCTGCAGCTTCGACGGGATGCTGCCGCGCAGCGCGGGCAGGTCGCGCAGGCAGACCAGCTGCCAGTCGGCGGCGGCGTACAGCGCGGCCATCCGTTCGGCGGGCCGCCGGCCGACGAACCGCACGTTGTCGGCGCCGAGCTCGGCGGCGAGCCGGCGCGCGGCCTCCTCGCCGGCACCGGAGCCCACCAGCACCAGGTCGATCCGGTCGCGCACGGCGGCCGCCGCCCGGATCGCGGTCTCGATCCCCTGCAACAGGCCGATGTTGCCGGCGAACATCACCGTGCAGCGCCCGCGGTGGCCGAGCACCGCGCGGGCCTCGTCGGTGGCCGGCACCGGCCGGAACAGCGCGTCGTCGGTCCAGTTCCACACCACCCGGACCCGGTCGGGGTCCGCGCCCCGGGCCACGACCAGGTCGGCCATCGCCGGCGAGATCACCACGACGGCGCCGGCCAGGCGGTACGTCGTACGCATCAGCGCGGCGACGCCGCGCTCCAGGGCCCGGCCCGCCCGGCCGGCGGGGGCCATGCCCGAGCCGAGCACCGACTCCGGCCACAGGTCCTGGACGTGCAGCACGATCGGCGTACGCCGGGCCAGGCGGGCCAGCGCCGCCGCGGCGGCGGAGGTGGGTGGCGGGTGGTAGACGTAGGTGACGTCGACGCCCGCGAACCAGCGGACGCCGCCCAGCGCGCTGCTGGCCCCGAAGGACAGGTGGCTCAGCGCGCGCCGGGCGGCGGACGTGTCGTGGCTGGGATAGGCGGGCACGCGTCGGACGGCGACCGGCCCGTCGGTCTCGGTGTGCCTCCAGCGCTGCCGCCAGCCCGGGAAGGTCCGGCCGTGCGGATAGCTCGGGAAGGTGGTCAGCACCCGCACGTCGTGGCCGCGCTCGGCCAGCTGCCGCGCCAGGTTGCCCGGGATGAACACCCCTTCGGGCGGGTACCACTGGCTGACCAGGCCGATCCTCACGCGACGGCCACGGCGTGCTCCGGCCGGCCCGTCTCCACCGGCTCGGGCCAGGTGTCCGGCCGTCCCGGGTCGAACAGCTCGTTCGTCCAGAACATGGTCACCAGGTCGTCGCCGCCGGTGTTGACCAGCTTGTGCGCCCACATGGTGGGCATGTCCACCAGCACCGGATCGTCGCCGGAGACCGGGAACCGCACCACCGCGTCGTGGCCGACCCGGCGCAGGCTGATCTCCGCCGAGCCCCGCAGCACGACGAAGCGTTCCACCTTGGCCAGGTGGAAGTGCTCGCCCCGGATGATGCCGGGCCGGGTGGTGGAGCAGAAGGTCTGGCCGCCTCCCCCGTGCGCCTTGACCGTCTCGACCAGCTCGCCCCGGGCGTCCGCCCGGCGGGGCAGCGCCAGCGGGTAGTGCGCCGGGAAGCAGTGCGAGCGGTAGGTGTTGAACAGCCGCACGTCGTGCCGGTCCACGAGGGCCGGCAGCTCGCCCGTCCGATAGGTGGCGGCGACGTCGGCGAGCCGGTCGGCGAGGGCCCGTACGCCGGTCCGCAGCGCCGGCATGGCCGGGTCCCACGAGCCACCGGCCGGTACGCCGACGAGCCGGGCCGCCGCGTCGGTGACGTGCACCAGGCTCAGCTCACGGTCGCCGTGCACCTCCGGCTGCCCGCCCTCGGCGAGCAGCCGGCAGAACGTCGCGACCGCGGAGTTGTAGTACGGCCGGCCGTGCTCGCCGTACAGGTTGGGCAGCAGGACGTCGTTGACGGGCAGGCCCGTGTCGGCCAGGATGCCGGCGGCGGCGGCCTTGGCGTCGCCGTAGGGCGTGCCGTTGCCGGCCTGCACCGAGTTGGCGAAGACCACCGCGGCGGGCGGGGCCGGGCAGTGCTTGAGGCCCTGCGCGAGCTGGGCGGCGAGCTGCACGTTGCCGGCGGCGACGTCGGCCGGCTCGCCCCGGTTGACCCCGGCCAGGTGCAGCACCCGGTCGACGCCGTCGACCTTCGCCGCGACCCGCTCCGGGTCGGTCAGGTCGGCCCGGGTGACGACGACGGGCTCCGGCCAGCCGAGGACGCGCAGCAGCACCCGCACGTGCCAGCCGAGGAAGCCGCCGGCGCCGGTGACCGCCAGCCTCAGCACGCCAGCACCGGGTCCCGCAGGGCCAGCTCCGCGCGGACCTCCGGCAGCGTCTTCAGCAGCTCGACGATCTCCGGTACGCCGAGCCGCGGCGCGTTGGCGGAGTTGAAGTCCTCCCGCGGCCCCTGGCCCAGCTCGCCCTCGGAGACGTAGAGCGCGTAGTTGAGGTCGCGGGCGTCCAGCGGCACCCGAAGGAAGTCGCCGAAGTCGTCCGCCTGGGCGAGTTCCTCCCGGCTGGCCAGCGTCTCGTCCTGCTTCTCACCGTGCCGTACGCCGATCACGTCGAGCTTCGCGGGCACGTCGAAGAGCTCGCAGACCGCCTCGGCCAGGTCGCCCACGGTGCAGGCGACCGCCTTGCGGATGAAGATGTCGCCCGGCCGGGCGTGCTGGAAGGCGTGCTCGACAAGCTCCACCGAGTCGGCCAGCGACATCAGGAAGCGCGTCATTCCCGGGTCCGTCACCGTGGGCGCCCGGCCGGCCTTGATCTGCTCGATGAACAGCGGGATCACCGAGCCGCGGGAGTACATGACGTTGCCGTACCGGACGCAGGAGACCGTGGTCGCGCTGTTCGGGTTGTTCCGGGCGTGTGCCTGGGCGACCTTCTCCATCATGGCCTTGCTCATCCCCATCGCGTTGACGGGATAGACGGCCTTGTCGGTGCTCAACACGACCACGGAGCCGACGCCGTTGCGCTCCGCCGCCTCGACGACGTTGGCGCTGCCCAGGACGTTGGTCCGCACCGCCTCCAGCGGGAAGAACTCGCACGAGGGCACCTGCTTGAGCGCCGCCGCGTGGAAGATGTGGTCGATCCCCCGGCTGGCCCGCAGCACCGAGTCGTAGTCGCGCACGTCCCCGACGTGGTAGCGCACCCGGTCGTCGCCGAGCTGCCGGCGCATGTCGTCCTGCTTGGCCTCGTCACGGCTGAGCACCCGGACCTCGCCGACGCCGCGGTCGAGGAGGCGGCGCACCATCGTCCTGCCGAAGGAACCCGTGCCGCCGGTGATGAGGACCCGGCGGCCGGTGGTCATGAAGGTCATGGAATCTCCTGTGTCATCGCTCGCCGGCCGCCACCCCCGCCCTCGCGCGTGTGTTACCGGCAAGGCCCGCGCGTCCGTACGGCGGCAGGGCGCGTCCCCCGGGTGCGGCACCCGGGACAACGAGACGCCCGGGTAGAGAGATACGCATTGGGTGATTTACTCGACAAAAGGGGCGGATTCCGCACCGCTGACGTGTGACCGTAGGCGCATCACGTCCAAGATGCTTTCCCGGGCCACAGTCGATCGCCACCGACGGTAGGCGTCCGCGGCGGCCAGGCGCGCGTCGTGGCGCTGCTCAGGCGTCCGGGCGGCCCACCGGTCGATCTCCGCGGCCCAGGCGGCGGCCGTGAGGTCCGACACCACCGACCCGCCCCCGCCGGTCAGTACGGACGTCCACGGTGTGCGGTCGGAGCAGAGGACCGGGCAGGCGGCGGCAAGGCTCTCGGCGATGACGTGACCGAAGTTCTCCCCGAGAGTCGGCATGACCAGTGCGTCGTGGTCGGCGAGCGCCTCCACCACCTCGGACGGCGCCAGCACGCCCTCGTACCGGACCCGCGCCGTCGGTGGCAGCACGGCGATCAGCGCCTTGCAGCGCCGCCAGTAGGCCGCGTCCTCGATCGGGCCGTACACGACCAGCGTCACGGGCAGCCGCACGGCCGACAGCGCCTCCAACGCCAGAGCAAGGTTCTTCATCGCGGCGACACGCCCGACGAACACCAGCCTCAGCGGCCCTGGCGCGGGCGACGGAACCGACGCAGGTTCCGGCGGCAGCGGGCTCTGGTTGGCGTTGATCTGGACGGCCGCCCAAGGGAACAGCCGCCGGATGTCGGCGGCCTCCCGCTCGGTGGAGGCGTGGAACGACGCGTCCAGCCGGCGCAGGACGCGCCGCCAGCCGGCGACGAACAGCTGTTTGCGCGCCGAACGCAGCGACAGAGCCCCGGACGAACACTCGCCCCGCGGCGCCACCAGCACCCGGTCGGCCCGCAACAGGCCGCAACTGACGGCGACGATCGGGAACACCGACATCGGCGCCCACAGGCTGTTGACGTAGAGCAGGTCAAAATGCGTCCGCCGCAGCTCGCGCCAGAGCGCGAGCCACTGTCTCGGACTGCGCAGCGACAGGTAGAAGACCGGAACTCGGCCGCGGGCGTGCCAGCGACCGGACAGTCCCGGGTAGGACCGCACGTCGCCGAGGTCGCGGTCGCGGGTAACCAGCGTCGGCGCTGTCGCGGGCGAGGCCGCGTCCAGAATGTGCGCGACCGACCGGCCGGGGCCGCCGCCGCGAAAGCCCGGCTCGAAGTACGTGCAGGTGACCAGCACACGGAACGGCGCCGGCATCGGGCGGGTGTCCGGCCCGGAGAAACCGCTACGGTCGTCCAGGCGGCTCTGCTGCACAAGACCTCCCGGACCAGGGAACTGCACGCCGGATTCGAAGGGACAAACGAGCGCCGCGCCCGCCGGTTACCCCTCGTGGCGGATGCGTCAGGTCTGGCAAAGGCATTCGTCGACGATCGCGGCCGCGAATGTGAAAGCCGCCTGCACAACCCGCCCGCGCCGGTATAACCGGTGCCATGCCCAGCGTCCAGACCGCCCACCCGCCCAGCCGGCGGGCCCTCCTCCACCAGGGACGCCCCCTCGTCGTCCTCGGCACCTCCGGGCACGCCCGGGAGATCGCTTGGATTGCGGAGCAGGCCGACCAGCCGGTGCTGGGATGCGTCGGCCCCTATCGAGCGGCCGAACACGACCGGCTTTCAGTGCCGTGGCTGGGCGACGACGACTGGCTCGACACCGCCGACCCGACCGTGCGCTACGTCGTGGGCGTCGGCGACGGGGCCCTACGGGCCCGGATCGACCAAGCCGCCGGCCGCAACGGACGTCGCTGCGGCTCGTTGGTCTCCCCGACGGCGGTGATCGGCGCCCGATGCACGGTGGGCGAGGGCAGCGTCTTCTGGCCCGGCGCGGTGCTCACCACCGACGTCCGGCTCGGCCGGCATGTCCACATCGGCACCCGGGCGACCGTGGGCCACGACACCGTCATAGGCGACTACGCCACGTTGCTGCCCGGCTGCACGGTGGCCGGCAGCAGCCGGATCGGCGACGGCACCACCGTCGCCGCAGGGGCCACGGTCGTCGACAACATCTCGATCGGGCGCGACGCGGTGGTGGGCGCCGGGGCGGTGGTTGTCCGGGACGTCCCGGACAACGTCGTCGTGGTGGGCGTTCCGGCCCGGATACTTCGCCCCACCCGTCCGTCGGCGCACTGAACAGCAGCTTCACCTCACTTCTGCGAAAGGCGCGGCATGAGTCGAGTCGCACTCATCACCGGCATCACCGGGCAGGACGGCAGCTACTTGTCGGAACTCCTGCTCGACAAGGGCTACACGGTGCACGGCCTCAAGCGCCGGTCGTCCAGCTTCAACACGGAGCGGATCGACCGGCTCGACGTCCACCCGCGGCACCCGGACGCGCGCCTGTTCCTGCACTACAGCGACCTCTCCGACGCCGGCTCGCTGGTGGGACTGCTCCGCGACATCCAGCCACACGAGATCTACAACCTGGGGGCGCAGAGCCATGTCCGGGTGTCCTTCGACATCCCGGGCTACACCGCGGACGTCACCGGGATGGGTGCGCTGCGACTGCTGGAGGCCGCCCGCCTCGCCGGTGTCGACAGCCGCTTCTATCAGGCGTCCTCGTCGGAAATGTTCGGCTCGACCCCGCCCCCGCAGCGCGAGGAGACCCCGTTCCACCCGCGCAGCCCGTACGCCTGCGCCAAGGTGTTCGCCTACTGGGTGGCGATCAACTATCGTGAGTCCTACGGCATGTACTGCGCCAACGGGATTCTGTTCAACCACGAGAGCCCTCGTCGGGGCGAGAACTTCGTGACCCGGAAGATCAGCCGGGCCGTTGCGCGCATCGAGGCGGGCATCCAGGACCGGCTCTACCTCGGCAACCTCGACGCGGTGCGGGACTGGGGGTACGCCCCGGAGTACATGGAGGCGGTCTGGCTGAGCCTCCAGCAGGACCGGCCGGACGACTTCGTGGTGGCCACAGGCGAGGGCCACACCGTGCGGCAGTTCGTGGAGGCCGCATTCGCCCACGTCGGTCTGGACTGGGAGAGATACGTTATGACCGACCCGGCGTATCTCCGGCCGGCCGAGGTGGACGCCCTCATCGGCGACTACGGCAAGGCTCGCCGGCAACTCGGTTGGGCCCCCAAGACCCTCTTCGGCGACCTGGTCCGGGTGATGGTGGACGCCGACCGCCAACTACTCGAGGACGAGCGGATGGGCCGGCTGGTGCGGGTGGACCGGTGAGGGTAGGCATCGACGCCACCACGGTGCGACCTGGGCACTCCGCCGGGATCGAGGCGTTCTGCTACGGCCTGCTCGACGGCCTAGCCGCCACCGAACACGAACTGACCGTGCATGTGCTCAGCGGCACCGGGGACGATTGGCGCCGGCGGGTGGCCTCGAACCGGGTCGCCTGGTCCGAGGTTCGAACGACGTTGCGCACGGACAACACGGTTGGCCGTCTGCTGCGCCGGCACACTCCCGGGGCCGTCGCATCCTCGCTGGTGCTGCGCCGCACCGTGAACCTGGTGCGTCAGTGGAGCCGGCCCCGGACGTCCGACGCAGACGTGATGCTGCACCCGTTCGCCGCGGCACCTGCCCATGGCGACCCGGCGGTCATCGTGCTGCACGACCTGCGTCACCTCCACCCCGAGCACGGCTCGGCGGGCTACGCGGAGGTCATCCGCCGAAACGTGGCCCGCGCCGCCGCCGTGGTGGTCTCCTGGCCGCACCCGTACGCCCAGGCGGTGCGGGCGTTCCCCGAGGCGCGGGAGCGGATCGCGCTGATCCCGCTGCCGGCCTTCCACTCGTCGGCGGGGTCGTCCGCCGAGCCCGAGCCGGGACTGCTGCTGTACCCGTCGTCCACCGCCCGGCTGAAGAACCACGCCACGCTGCTGGAGGCCATGGCGCTGCTGCCCGAATGCCGCCTCGTCTGCCCCGGGCCGCTGGTGGAGCCCGAGGCAAGCCGCTTGCTCGCCCGCGCCGACCAGCCCGACCTGCGGGGCCGGGTTTCGTTTCCCGGCTTCGTGAGCACCACCGAACTGGCGTCGCTGTATGCCCGCGCCAGCGCCGTGGTGGTGCCGTCCCTGTGGGAGGCGGCAAGCGGGGCGATGCTGGAGGCGTTCAGCTGGGGGCTGCCCGTCGCTTGCGCCGACTCCGAGCCACTGCTCGCCCAGCTCGACTTCACCGGAGCGGACGCGGCAGTCTTCGCCGCCCGCGACCCTGCCGCCCTCGCGCATGCGGTGCGGCGGGTCCTCTCCGACCCCGGGCACTACGCGCGCTCGTCCCAGGCGGCAGGGACACTCCTCAGCGGACGGACCTGGGCCGACACGGCAGCCGACTACACGGCCGTACTGGAGTGGGTGGTTGCCGGCCGGCCCGGCCCGATGCCCCGGTCGGCGTTCGCCGGCGCCCTGACTCGTGAAGGAACTCGATGACCACGCCGGAACGCTACCCGGTCGCCCGACCATCGCTGTCAGAGTTGGAGGAGCGGTACCTGCTCGACGCTTACCGCAGCGGCTGGATCTCCTCGCAGGGCCCCTACCTCAGCCGCTTCGAGGAACTCTTCGCCGCCCGCTGCGCGGCGGGAACGGCCGTCGCCACCGGCAACGGCACGGTGGCCCTGCACCTGGTGCTGGCAGCGGCGGGTATCGGCCCTGGAGACGAGGTTATCGTCCCCGCGCTGACCTACGTGGCCACCGCCAACGCGGTGACCTACTGCGGCGCTCAACCGGTGTTCGCCGACGTGGCACCCCAGAGCTGGTGCATCGACCCGGAGCAGGTCTCGGCCCTCGTAGGGCCACGAACCAGGGCGGTGGTGGCCGTGGACCTGTACGGTCATCCGGCCGACTACGCCGCGCTGCGAGGACTCTGCCAGCGGCACGGGCTGCTCCTCGTCGCCGACGCGGCGGAGTCCTTCGGCGCCCAGCTACACGGCCGCCCGACGGGCGACTTGGCCGACGCCACCACCTTCTCCTTCTTCGGCAACAAGGTCGTCACCTCCGGCGAGGGCGGCTGCGTCACCACCTCCGACCCGGCCCTGGCCGACCGGATGCGGCTGCTCCGCAACCAGGGGATGGACCCGGACCGCCGCTACTACTTCCCCGTCGTGGGATACAACTACCGCCTGACCAACCTGGCCGCCGCCCTGCTCTGCGCACAGCTCGAACGCGCCGACGAGATCATCGCCCGGCGGGACGCGGTCATCAACGCCTACGAGCGGGAGCTGGCCGAGCACCCCCTGCTCACCGCGCAACCCGTCCTAACCGGGGTGCGACGAGCTCCGTGGATGGCCGCGTTCCTCGTCGGGCCGCCCGGGGTGGAGGGCCCGCGCGACCATTTGGCCCGCGCACTGGACCTGCGCGGCGTGGACACCCGCCCGTTCTTCGTGCCCCTGCCGCACCTGCCCCCATACTCGGGGTCCCGCGGCGACCACCCGGTCACGCTCGACCTGGCCCGGCGCGGGATCAACCTGCCCACGTACGCGGACCTCACCGACGTGGACGTGAAGACGATCGTCGATCGGGTCCGCGCCGCACTGTCAGGTCTCACGAGTCGCCAGTGACCCTTGCCGCCGACATCGCCGGCGCGCCGCCGACCCCCGCACGGATGCCCGACCGGTCGGCCTGGCGTCCGTCCACGCGCAGCAGGTCCAGGTAGCTGACCCACCAGGTGACCATGCTCAGCAATCCCATCAGAGCCAGGGCAACCGCCGCCCCGGTCGCGCCGCGCAGCATGGCTCCCACCGTCACGGCCGGAATCCGTACGGCCCCCAGGGCCGCCCCGATCAGCAGCGTCCGCCGAGCCGCGCCCTCCACCCGGTGCCCCGCGAAAGCCACCATCGCCGCCCCGGCCGCGATCACCTCCACCGCGAGCAGCGCCAGCAGTTCCTCCGCGTGCCGCCAGTTGTCGCCGAGCACCGTCCGGCCGACGTCGTCGGGCAGCAGCAGTGCCACCAGGCCGGCCGGGGCGGTCACGGCCAGCAATGCGACGGCGGCCCGTACAGCACTCCATCGCCGGATCGACGCGCTGGTAGCCCGCGCGGCGGCCAGCCGGGGAAGGACCAGTGCGGTGGCGCTTCCCACCAGGAGGGCGGCCGGGCCGAGAAGCGTCCGTCCGGCGCCGAGCGCGCCGACCACCGCCACGCCCACCACAACGGCCACGGCGGTCAGCGCAAGTTGCGCCGATCCCGCGGTGACCAGGAACTGCAGCCCGTAGCTGACCGACGCACGGGTGCCGGGGCGGTCGAGTCGCCACGCCGGGCGGACGGTGTCTCCGACGAGTAGCGCCGTGACGTAGCCCGACAGCGCTCCCGCGCCCGCCCACACCGCGTACACGGTGACCGGGTCGAGCACACCGACCAGACCCAGCACCGCGGCCAGGGCGGTCACCCCGGTCCACGCGGCCTCACGCTGGCAGGGCGGGCGCGGGTGGCCGAGCCCCACCCCGACGACGCGACAGTGCTCGTGCAGCAACAGGCCCGGCAATGCCACGGCGGTGAGGACCAGGTACCCGGACCCGTCGAGGAGCCCTCCGATGAGCACCGGCACGGCGCAGCCGACGCCCACGAGGACCACCCGCGATGAAGCGTCGGCCGCGCCGACGGATGCGGCCAGCACCGCGTCCGTCACCATGGCCCGACACAGGCCGGTGGCCAGCACGTAGAGCGAGAAGGCCAGGGCGAACCGACCGAGGTCGTCGATCGGCGCCAGTCGGGCGGTGGTGAGGGACAGCAGCAGGTTGCCGACGCTGGACAGGGCTGCCGCCAGGACCGCCCACGGGGCCCGGCCGAGGGACGGCGCACGGACGGCGATCCGCACCCGCCGCGCCAGCCTGCGGCATCGGGACGCCGTCTCGGGAGGAGAGACGCTCATCTCCCGTTGAAGCACGGCTCCGCGGGCTTCAACAAGCCGAGCGAGCGCCGGGGGCCGGCCTCCGCGGCGTGCCGGCCTCGTGCGCGACCGCGGGTGTATCGCAGCAGCAGAAGGACCGGCAGCGCGGCGACGGTGTGCTGGAGGAAGCCGATCATCGAATCGGGATGGCTGCTCGACCAGAGCAACGGACCCGCCAGCACGAAGCAGAACAGGCTCAACCGCGCCGGGCCAGGCGACCCCTTTGCCCGCAGCAGCAGGATCGCCACCAGTGTCCAGCCGGCGTAGTAGAGCGGTACGCCGAGCCAGCCGTCGAGGAAGTAGACGTTGCCCAGGGCGAGGAAGCTGTACGCCGACGTGGCCGAGCCGCCCAGGTACAGGTTGATCTGCGTCCCGGTGGAGAGGGGCGGCCGGTCGGGGTCCAGCAACCGCGGCACCAGGCCATACCGGGCGTACTCGGTGATTCCCGGCTGTCCGACGTCGACGGGCACGTCGTGTCGGGCGGCCTCGGCGAGCTGGAGGTCGAGCCGGAGCCGGTCAACGGCGCTGATGTCGGCGGCCACGCTCACGCCGCCCTCCATCCGCATCTCGTTGCGGAGGGCGAACAAGGTGGGCCAGGCGACGAGGAGCACGACGCCGACGACGATCACCTCCCGCGCCCGGAGCAGCCCGCACACCGCTCCGGCACCCGCCACAAAGGACAGGTAGCCGAAGGCGGGGGAGGTGATGCCCGTGAGGCCAACGGTCACGACCTGCCCGGCGACGAGGAAGCCGACCCAGCAGAGCGCCCGCCACCGGGTCGCGTGACCGCCGAGGAAGCTCGCGATCAGCAGGGCGAGAGCCAGATACGACCAGCCCGCCGCGAGCGACGTGAACCGGGCGATCGGTGACGACGCCTCGGCGGTCACCTGGGCGAAGATCGTGCCATGGCCGGCTTGGGCCCCGGCGACCGCGGCGACGACACTGACGACCGCGACCACCCGGGCGGCCAGGTAGACGTGACGGTAGGACGCGTTGACGGCACCGATGCCGGGTCGCCATCTCGGGCGCCCACGAACCAGGTGGGCCGCCGTTTCGACGACCAGAGTGCCGATCAGCGCGGTGCCCAACAGGCGCAGCAGGAATGCGGTGTCGGGATTGGCGTACAGCACCGACAGCGGGACGATGAGCAGGGCGTAGGGCGCCAGCACCACCACAGTTACGGGATAGCGTCGTACGATCCACAGCGTCCTTCGGCCCTGGTCGGCTGAGGCGGCCGTCCTGCCGGCGGCCGGACGGCCGGACCGCCCTGCGAGGGCGCGGACTGGGTCGGCTGGGGCTGTCGGCACCATGGTCACACGAGCCTCCTGGCCTCGGGATGCGTGCTTGACCGGCTCACGCAACGAAGAGGGCGTGCTTGCCCGCGGTCGTCCGCGCCGGTGCGCTGATCTGGGTGAAGTTGACGGAACTCGGCACGAACGCCGGGTGGTCCCGACTCAGTTCGCGAGCGAAGTACCTGGCGACGTCCGTCAGGTCGAGTTGCCGGGTGGCCTCCACGTAGATCCGCAGGTCCTCCGGGCTCACCTGTCGGAACTGAACGCCGACGATGTCTGGGTACGACTTGAGGATGTGCACGGGGAGGATCGCGGAGAGGTCGAGGACCCCCCCGGCGGCGGCGACCTGGACCACGTCCTGCCGCCGGCCGAGCACTGCGTGGAACGCCAAGACATTGCCGTCGATCATGTCGCTGGGCACGACACGGTCGCCGACGGCGTAGTGCACCAGCGGAAACAGGCGCGGGTTCAGGGTCGTGACCTGCAGTTCGCCGTCGTCGTCCACCAGACAGGTAAAGCTGTCCCAGAACACCCTGATATCTCTCGTGTACCGGCGCGACATCGCCAGAACGCCGGTCTCGGCCGAGCCGTACTCGATCACGGCGGGCGCCCGGAACACCCGCTCCACGAGGGCGATGTCGGCGTCGCTCGCAGTTTCGGCGCACAGCACGACGGCCCGCAGCCGGCGCGGCCGCCGCCCCAGGTCCAACCGGTTGCTCTCGATGTACCGCGCCAGCTTGAACACGGCGGAGGTGTAGCCCTCCAGGGAGATCGGATCGTGGCTGCGCAACGTTGTGTAGTGCGCAAGCAGGGACGGCTCGCTGAGGTCGTACGCGTTGAGCCGGGTGATGTTCATGACCGCGTCGGCAACTCGCCGACGCGCCTGGGCGACCCGGCCGCGCGGCCCGCTGCCGAACAGGTGGGCGTGGCCCCAGAGCAGAAGGCTCGGGTCGGTGGGCCGAATGCCCGCCCAGTGGCGGCCAAGGTATGCGTCGACCCACCTGTGGCCCGCCTCGTCGGCGCCGCGCGGGTATCGGGTGGGCTGGCCGGTGCTGCCGCCGGTGGTGTATGCGTCGACGATCCTTCCGCCCTGGAAGATCTCGTCCTGCCGAGCGATGAGGATCTCCTTGGTCAGCGGCGGGAACGATCGCAGCGCGGACGGCCGGTCGATCCGTTCCGGCAGACCGTGCTCCCGACGCCAGGCCCGATAGAAGGGCACCTCGGCGAGGCAGTATGCCCACGTCTGGTTGAACCGGCGCACCTGCTGCCGCTCGATCCAGGCCCGGTCAGGGCGCTGCGAGTAGCGGGTGATGGCGCGCTTCAGCCGCCGGTGTCGCGTGCGCAGCAGGACGCGGCCCGGCTGTGACCGACCCACCGGTGGCGCCGCCACCCGCCAGTTCCCCCGCGACCCACTAGCCAGGTCTTCCAGTTCGGGTCGGACCCCGCCCTCCCGCACCGCCGCACCTTCCCTCACCGCTTGCACGTTCACCTGCTGTCGAACGAGCCCTGAGAAGGGAGGAAACGCCTCTCCTCGAAATTTGCCTGATCGAGTGCAGGATCAGACAAACAACACAAAGGGTATCGGCGGGCCTTTGAAAGTGGTCGGTTGTGAACCGGCCGCGCCAGCAGCCGACGCACGGCGTGCTGCCGGTTCCCGACCGCCGCTCCACCTTCCGGTACGCCCGTCCGGACACGCCCGGATGTGATGAGCTGTAGGCATGGACCGGAGCCGGCTCGGGCTGGTGCTGCATCCCACCCGGGACGTCTCCGCGGTGGTCGACACCATCGTGACCTGGGCCGCGCGGCACCACATCTCCGTGGCCGTACGCGCCGAGGACCGGCACCGCGTGCCGGCCACGGTCGAGCCGCTGCCGGTGGGCGAGGTGGCCGTCCGGTCGGACGCGCTGATCGCCATCGGCGGCGACGGGACGATGCTCGGTGCGTTGCGGTCGGCCGTGCACGATCCGAAGCCGGTGCTCGGCGTGCACGTCGGCAAGCTCGGCTTCCTCGTCGAGGTGGAGCCGCCGGAGCTGCCGAGGGCCCTGGACCGGCTGCTGGCGCACGACTTCACGGTGGAGAGCCACAGTTGCCTCGCCTGTGACGTCTGCGGCGACGACCTCGTCGCGTTCAACGACATCGCGCTGATCCGCCAGCCCGGTTCCGGCTTCGTCAGCGCCTCCCTCGCCGTCGACGGGCAGCAGTACGGGTACTACCGCTGCGACGCCCTGGTGGTCAGCACCCCGACCGGCTCGACCGCGTACAGCTACGCCGCCGGTGGCCCGCTCGTCTCGCCGGCCACCGAGGCGGTGGTGGTGACCCCGTCCGCCCCGATGGCCGGCATCTCGCGGGCGCTGGTGCTCTCCCCCCACGAGACGGTCCGCCTGGAACTGCGGGAGGGCTCCGGTCCGGTCGCCGTGGAGGTGGACGGCCTGGTCATCCGGGACGCCGCGACGGAGGGCGTCGTGCAGATCCGCTACCGGCACGACGCCGGCCTGGTGGTCCGCCTGGACCCGCGCCGCTACCAGGAACGCAACCAGCTGAAGCTGAGCCTGCTGGATCTGCCGCTGCTGCCCGAACAGCTCCGCGAGCTGCTCCCGGAGGGCGTGCGGGAGAGGTTCAACCGTCGCGAGCTACCCCCACCCCGCTGACCCGCCCGCCCTGCACCGGTGTCGGCTCCGGTGGGAGGCGAGCCGGGCGCTCAGGCCCGCTCGAGGACCTCCGAGACCAGGTCCTTCGCCTCCTGCTGGATCCGGGCCAGGTGCTCCGGGCCCTGGAAGGACTCGGCGTAAATCTTGTAAACGTCCTCGGTGCCCGACGGCCGGGCGGCGAACCAGCCGGACTCCGTGGTCACCTTGAGCCCGCCGATCGGCGCGTCGTTGCCCGGAGCGGTGGTGAGGGTCGCGGTGATCGGCTCGCCGGCCAACTCGGTGGCGGTCACCTGCTCCGGTGAGAGCTTGCCGAGCACGGCCTTCTGCTCCCGGGTCGCCGGCGCGTCGATCCGGGCGTACGCGGGCGCGCCGAAGCGTTCGGCCAGTTCCGCCCAGTGCTGGCTGGGGGTGCGGCCGGTCGTCGCGATGATCTCGGCGGCGAGCAGGCAGAGCAGGATGCCGTCCTTGTCGGTGGTCCAGGTGCCCCCGTCGCGGCGCAGGAAGGACGCGCCGGCGCTCTCCTCGCCGCCGAAGCCCACCGCGCCGTCGAGCAGACCCGGAACGAACCACTTGAAGCCGACCGGCACCTCCAGCAGCGGGCGACCCAGGTCGGCGGCGACCCGGTCGATCATCGAGGAGGAGACCAGGGTCTTGCCGACCGCGGCGGCCGGCCCCCACTTCGTCCGGGTGCGGAACAGGTGGCCGATCGCCACCGCGAGGTAGTGGTTGGGGTTCATCAGGCCGCCGTCGGGGGTGACGATGCCGTGCCGGTCGGCGTCGGCGTCGTTGCCGGTGGAGACCTGGTAGTCGGCGCGGGCGGCGATCAGGGAGGCCATCGCGTTCGGCGAGGAGCAGTCCATCCGGATCTTGCCGTCGCCGTCCAGGGTCATGAACCGCCAGGTCGGGTCGACCGTCGGGTTGACCACGGTCAGGTCCAGGCGGTGCCGCTCGGCGATCTCGCCCCAGTAGGCCACGCTCGCGCCGCCGAGCGGGTCGGCGCCGATGCGCACCCCGGCGTCGCGGATCGCGTCGATGTCGATCGCCGCCGGCAGGTCGTCGACGTAGCGGGCGAGGAAGTCGTACGACCCGGTGGTGTCGGCGGCGCGGGCCCGGGCGTACGGGATCCGCCGGACCTCCTTCAGGCCGTCGGCGAGGATCGCGTTGGCGCGGTCCTGGATCCACCTCGTGACGTCGGTGTCGGCGGGGCCGCCGTGGGTGGGGTTGTACTTGAAGCCGCCGTCGTCGGGCGGGTTGTGCGACGGGGTGATGACGATGCCGTCGGCGAGCCCGCTGGTGCGCCCCCGGTTGTGGGCGAGGATGGCGTGCGACACCGCCGGGGTCGGCGTGTAGCCGTCGCGGCCGTCCAGCAGCACGGTGACCTCGTTGGCGGCGAGCACCTCGAGCGCGTCCACGGCGGCCGGTGCGGAGAGCGCGTGGGTGTCCCGGCCCAGGAACAGCGGGCCGTCCAGGCCCTGCTCCCGGCGATAGTCGCAGAGCGCCTGGGTGACCGCGAGGATGTGGTCGGAGTTGAACGCCTGGCGCAGGCTCGACCCGCGGTGCCCGGACGTGCCGAAGGAGACCTGCTGCGCCGGGTCCTGCGGATCGGGGTGCTCGGCGTAGTAGGCGGTCACCAGCCGCGGCACGTCGACCAGGTCGGCGGGCTGGGCGGGCTGGCCGGCCCGGGGATGACTGCTCACGGTTCCACCTTCTGTCCCTTGCCGATCACCACGATGCCGTTGTCGGAGACGGTGTAGCGCTGCCGGTCCTTCTCCAGGTCGACGCCGATCTCGGCCCCCTCGGGCACGATCACGTTCTTGTCGAGGATGGCCCGGCGCACGACCGCGTGCCGGCCGATGTCGACCCCCTCCATCAGCACCGCGCCGTCCACGTGCGCCCAGGAGTGCACCTTCACCTTGGGCGAGACGACCGAGTTCTCCACCAGCGAGCCGGAGATCACCGCGCCGGGCGAGACCATCGAGGCGACCGCCCGACCGACCCGCTCACCCCACTGGTGCACGAACTTGGCGGGCGGGTAGGTCAGCTGCCCGGTGTAGATGGGCCACTCGAAGTTGTAGAGGTTGAACACCGGATGCACGTTGATCAGGTCCATGTGGGCGTCGTAGAAGGAGTCGAGCGTCCCCACGTCGCGCCAGTAGCCGCGGTCCCGGTCGGTGCTGCCGGGGACCTCGTTGTCGCGAAAGTCGTAGACGTTGGCCTCGCCGCGCTCGACGAGCATCGGGATGATGCTGCCGCCCATGTCGTGCTTGCTGGTCTTGTCCTCCGCGTCGCGCTCGACCGCCTCGCAGAGCGCCTTGGTGCTGAACACGTAGTTGCCCATCGAGGCGTAGATCTGGTCGGGCGCGTCGGGCAGGCCGACCGCGTCGGTGGGCTTCTCGCGGAACGCCCGGATCCGCCGGCCGTCCTCGCCGACCTCGATGACGCCGAACTGGTCGGCCATCGACAGCGGCTGCCGGATGCCGGCCACGGTGACGCCGGCGCCGGAGGCGATGTGGTCCTCCACCATCTGCCGGGGGTCCATCCGGTAGATGTGGTCGGCGCCGAAGACGATCACGTGGTCGGGCTGCTCGTCGTGGATGAGGTTGAAGCTCTGGTAGATCGCGTCGGCGGAGCCGGCGAACCACCACGGGCCGCGGCGCTGCTGGGCCGGCACCGGCGTGACGTAGTTGCCGAGCAGGGTCGACATCCGCCACGTCTTGGTGATGTGCCGGTCCAGCGAGTGGGACTTGTACTGGGTCAGCACGACGATCTTGAGATAGCCGGCGTTCGCCAGGTTGGACAGGACGAAGTCGACCATGCGGTACATCCCGCCGAACGGGACGGCCGGCTTGGCCCGGTCCGTGGTGAGCGGCATGAGGCGCTTGCCTTCTCCGCCGGCCAGGACGATCGCGAGCACCTTGGCAGCCATGTCCAGACGCTATCTACCCCGCCGTCACTTCACCACTCGTACGGGCACAGTTCCACAGCCGGTGCGGCGGCGCGTTCTGCACTAGGGTGCCGTTCATGAACGACTCCGCCGGGCTGCGCGTCGACCTGCTGACCCGCGAGTACCCGCCCGAGGTGTACGGCGGCGCCGGCGTGCACGTCGAGTACCTGGCCCGGGAGCTGCGCCGGCTCGCCGACGTGCGGGTGCACTGCTTCGGCGCGCCGCGCACCGAGGCGGGTGTCACCGCGTACGCCGAACCGGCTGGTCTGACCGGCGCGAACGCCGCGTTGCGGACGATGGGCGTGGACCTGGAGATGGCGGCGGCGTGCGCCGGCACCGACGTGGTGCACAGCCACACCTGGTACGCCAACCTGGCGGGGCACGCCGCGAAGCTGCTGCACGGCGTGCCGCACGTGGTGACCGCGCACAGCCTGGAGCCGCTGCGGCCGTGGAAGGCCGAGCAGCTCGGCGGCGGCTACGCGCTCTCCTCCTGGTGCGAGCGCACGGCGTTCGAGGCCGCCGACGCGGTCATCGCGGTCAGCGAGGGGATGCGGCGCGACGTGCTGGCGGCCTACCCGGCGGTCGACCCCGACCGGGTGCGGGTGGTGTACAACGGCATCGACACGGCGCAGTACGCCCCGGACCACGGCACGGACGTGGTGGACCGGCTCGGCATCGACCCGGCCCGGCCGAGTGTGGTGTACGTGGGGCGGATCACCCGGCAGAAGGGGCTGCCCTACCTGCTGCGCGCGGCGCGCGACCTGCCGGCGGACACCCAGCTGGTGCTGCTCGCCGGCGCGCCGGACACCCCGGAGATCGCCGCCGAGGTGGAGAGCCTGGTGGGCGAGCTGCGGGCCAACCGGTCGGGCGTGGTGTGGGTGGCCGAGATGCTGCCGAAGCACGAGGTGATCCAGGTGCTGACCCACGCCACGGTCTTCGTCTGCCCCTCGGTCTACGAGCCGATGGGCATCGTGAACCTGGAGGCGATGGCCTGCGAGACGGCGGTGGTGGCCACCGCCACCGGCGGCATCCCCGAGGTGGTCGCCGACGGGGAGACCGGGCTGCTGGTCCCCATCGAGCAGGCCACCGACGGCTCCGGCAGGCCGCTGGACCCGGACCGCTTCGTGGCCAACCTGGCGGCGGCGATGAACGAGATGCTCGCCGACCCGGTGAAGACCGCCGACTTCGGCCGGGCCGGGCGGCGGCGCGCCGTCGAACACTTCTCCTGGGACGCCATCGCCGCCCGCACTCTCGAGCTCTACCGCTCGCTGCTGGTGTAGGGAAGGGCGCACCGGTGCGTGCCCAGGTCAGGTGACGTGGAAGGTGGTTCGTGCAAGGCGTCGGCCGGCGGACCGCGGTGCCAGCGCGCGGAGACGCTCACTCCCCACGTAGCAGCTCCATCAGCTCGTCGGTGGACATACCGCTGGTCTGCTTCGCACCGCCGCGACCGCGCATGTGCCGGACCAGGCGCTGACCCCTGGTCTCCGCGCCACTCACCCGGACGATCCGCAGCGCACCGCCCTCCTCCACGACGTCGACCTCGTCGCCCTCGTGCAGCCCGTGTCGGGCCCGCAACGCGGCCGGGATCGTGACCTGGCCCTTGCTGTTGAGCTTCATGACGCCCCCCTCTACCAGGTAATACAACCGATACGTGTCGGGGGTTTCGGGCAGGCCACGAGGCAGCCTCAGGTGACGTGCAGGGCGGCAGCGAGGCGGGCCAGGCCGGTGGGAGCGGCGGCGTACCGGGCCACGGTGGCGACCAGGTCGCGCACCGCCGGCCGGTCGTGCACCTCGCTGCGCGCGGTGCGTTCGGCGTCCAGCAGCGCCCGCCCCGCCCGGACCATGTCGCCGGCGAGAGCATGTACGCGGGCCACGTCGAGCAGGTACGCCGCCCGGTGCTCGGGCTGCAGCCACCGCCACTGCTCACCGCAGACCAGCCGCTCGTGCCGTACCGTCGCCGCCTGCACGTCTCCGACGGCGGCCTCGGCCACCACCCGCGCCGCCTCGACCGACGCCCGGCCGAAGCCGCCGCCGACCGCTACCGCGGCCTGGTCGAGCAGGCTGGCCACCCGGCGCTCGTCTCCCCGGCTGGCAGCGGCGAGCGCCGCCTGGAGCAGCAACGTCACGCGCAGCGACGGGGCACCGTCACCGCCCGGCGACAGGGCACCCTCGGCCGACTCGCGCGGCGGGAGACGGCGGGCGGCCACGAGCGCCGTCTCCATCGCGGAGCGCCGCCGACCGACGGCCCGCAACGCCTGACTCAGCGGTACGGTGGCGACGGCGGCCAGCCGCGCGTCGTCCGTGGTCAGCGCCACGGCCATCCCCCGGTCGGCGGCCAGCCACGCCAACTCTCCCTGACCGACCTTGACCAGCACCAGGGCGACGAGCCCGTACGCGGACACCAGCAGCTCGTCGGCAGCCCGGCCGGGGCGGGCAACCCGCGCCTCGCGGGCGGCGTCGGGCAACCCGGGCAGCAGGCCGAGCAGGATCGGATACCGGGCGTGCCGGTAGCTCTGCTCGGCATGATCGAGGCGGGCCCGCACCTTCGCGACGTCGGGCGGCCGGGACGACGCCTCGACGTGGTAGCGGGCCAGGGCGGCCCGGATCCGCGCCACACCGGCAACGGCGACGTCCGGTTGCCCGATCCGCTCCGCGAGCAGAACCTCCATGTCGATCCGCAGCACCTCGGCGACCTCCCGCAGGTTGGACATCCGTTCCAGTGGGCGCACTCCGCGCTCGACCTTGTCCACCCAGCTCTTCGACTTGCCGAGACGGTCGGCGAACTGCTGCTGGGTCATGTTGCGCCGTACCCGCCACTGGGCGACCCGCCGGCCCACCGGCAGGCCGGTCACCCGCCGGCCCGTCCCGCTCACCGCAGGATCCCGGCCGCGACGAGCACGAGTACGAGCAGCGTCACCGTGATGCCGTAGGCGTACTGGCGACGGGTGAGCGGCGCGCGCTGCGGGCGGGGCGGACAGGGCACCTGATCCCCGTCGGGGTGCCGAGCGCGGGCACCCGGGACCTGGTGTGCCGCCGGCAGCGGCCCGTCATGCGGACGCTCCTGCATGGTGAGCCTCCTTGCGGGTGAGTACGAAACGTGCGGTCAGAACGAGGTGCGCGAAGCGTGCCGTGTGGATCAGGGCGGGTCGGGCGGCGAGGACGCTCCGCGTTCCCTCGCCTGGCCTGGGGGCCTCCGCTGCTGACGAGAGAACCCCTGTCATCTCAACTTAGAAGGCACTGCCTTCACAGCCAACAGAGCATGCACGGCGCGTCACTCCGGGTGCGAAGATCGGTTCGCTGACGAGAGGTGGCGCCACCATGCCGCAAGCACCGCTGTATGAGCAGATAATCGCCGACGTCACGGCCTCGATCCGCGCGGGCACCCTTCAGCCCGGCGACAAGCTGCCGTCTATCGCCGAGATGCGCGAGCAGTACCAATCGAGCGCCTGGCCCGTGCGATACGCGCTGCGGATCCTGGAGGAGAGAGGCTGGATCGTGACCAGGCAGGGCAAGGGCTCGTTCGTGGCGCCCGAACCGCCCGCCTGAACCCCGATCTTCCACCGGCTGGGCATAGCGTTCCGAAGCTCGGGACAGCAGTAGATCTTGGCAGGAAACGGCCCCGCACGGGGCCATTTCGTACCAAGATCTACGCCGCCACTACCCACGGCCGCCACTACCCACGCCCGCCAGCCGCCGCGCCCCTGAGCGGCTGCGGGCACCAGGTGTCCGCCAAGCCCCTGACCGGACCTCTCCGAACAAGTGAGGAGGGAGGGCGATGGGGTGCTTGGCCGCGCGCGAAAGGATCTCGCGCAGTAGGTTGAACCGGTGACTGGACGGTTCCCGATCGAAGACGTCTCCCCCGTCGTCTCCTGCGGTCGCTACCCGGCCAAGGCGGTGGTCGACGAGCCGGTGCCGGTGTCGGCCCGCGCCTACCGCGAGGGGCACGACGCGCTCGGCTGCAACGTGGTCTGGCGCGGCCCCGACGGGCGGGCGCGGCCGTTCACCCGGATGCGCCCCGGCGAGCCGGGGCAGGACCGCTGGCACGCCGTGATCCGCCCCGACGCGGTCGGCGAGTGGACTTTCACGGTGGAGGCGTTCCAGGACCCGTACCTGACCTGGCAGAACGCGGTCACCAAGAAGATCGCCGCCGGGCAGGGACCGGAGGACCTGGCCAACGACCTCGCCGAGGGCGCCCGGGTGCTGACCGCCGCCGTCGAGCTGGTGCCGGCCGGCGACGCGGGGCGGGTCCGCGCGGCGGTGGCGGCGCTGGGCGACGCCGAAAGGGAGCTGCCCCGGCGGGTCGCACCGGCGCTGGAGCTGGCCGCCCTGCTCTGGGAGCACCCGGTCCGGGAGCTGGTCACCGTCGGCGACGAGCACCGCCTCTGGGTGGACCGCCGGCGGGCGCTCTTCTCCGCCTGGTACGAGTTCTTCCCCCGCTCGGAGGGGGCGATCCCGGCCACCGTCGACGCGCCGGCGCGCTCCGGCACGTTCGCCACCGCCGTCGAGCGCCTGCCGGGCGTCGCGGCGATGGGCTTCGACGTGCTCTACCTGCCGCCCATCCACCCGATCGGCCGGGTCAACCGCAAGGGCCGCAACAACGCGCTCACCGCCGGGCCCGACGACGTCGGCTCGCCGTGGGCCATCGGCGCCGCCGAGGGCGGCCACGACGCGATCCACCCCGACCTGGGTACGCCGGAGGACTTCCGCGACTTCGTCGCCGCCGCCGCCGAGCAGGGCCTCGAGGTGGCGATGGACCTGGCGTTGCAGTGCGCGCCGGACCACCCGTGGGTGACCGAGCATCCGGAGTGGTTCACCACCCGGGCCGACGGCAGCATCGCGTACGCGGAGAACCCGCCGAAGAAGTACCAGGACATCTACCCCGTCAACTTCGACAACGACCCGGAGGGCATCCGGGCCGAGGTCCTGCGGGTGGTGCTGCACTGGGTCGGCGAGGGCATCCGGATCTTCCGGGTGGACAACCCGCACACCAAGCCGTTCGACTTCTGGCACTGGCTGATCGCCGAGGTGAAGAAGGTCGACCCGGACGTGCTCTTCCTCGCCGAGGCGTTCACCCGCCCGGCGATCATGCACGGGCTGGGCAAGATCGGCTTCACCCAGTCGTACACGTACTTCACCTGGCGCACGTCGGCGGCCGAGATGCGGGCGTACTGCGAGGAACTGGTCGAGGCGGCCGACTACATGCGGCCCAACTTCTGGCCGAACACGCCGGACATCCTGCACGAGTCGTTGCAGCACGGCGGCCCGCCGATGTTCAAGATCCGGGCGGTGCTGGCCGCGCTGCTCTCCCCCTCCTGGGGCATGTACGCCGGCTACGAGCTGTTCGAGCACACCGCCCGCCCCGGTGCCGAGGAGTACCTCGACAACGAGAAGTACGAGCTGCGCCCCCGGGACTGGGCCGGCGCGCAGGCGCAGGGCCGCTCCCTCGCGCCGTTCATCGCGGTGCTCAACCGGGTACGCCGGGAGAACCCGGCCCTGCACCAGCTGCGCAACCTGGTCTTCCACGAGATCGACAACCCGGCGCTGCTCTGCTGGTCCAAACACGACCCGGACACGGGCAACACGGTCCTCGTGGTCTGCTCGTTCGACCCGCAGGGCGTGCAGTGGGGCAACACCACGCTGGACATGCCCGCGCTCGGGCTGGACTGGCACGACCGGTTCACGGTGCGCGACGAGCTGACCGGCACCAGCTACGACTGGGGGCAGCGCAACGCCGTGCGCCTCGACCCGTACCTGCAACCGGCGCACGTGCTGACCGCGCGCCGGCCGACCCCCGATCCCACCGCCGGCCCGACGTCGGCCACCGGCGCGCCGGACCTGACCGTCGCCGACGTTCCCGACGACCTCTCGGGCGGCACCGCCCCCACCGCTCCCGCCCAGAAGGACGACGACCGATGGACCAGCTGATCGCCGGCGCCACGCACGACCCGCACGCCGTTCTCGGCGCACACCCGGCCGACGGGCGGACGGTCGTCCGGACGCTGCGTCGGGGCGCCGCCGACGTCGCCCTCGTCGTCGACGGCGAGCGGCACCGGATGCGGCGGGTGCACGACGTCGGCGTGTTCGAGGCGGAGGTCGAGGGCGAGGTGCTCGACTACCGCGTCGAGGTCGACGGCCGCAGCCACGACGACCCGTACCGCTACCCGCCCACGCTGGGCGAGCTGGACCTGCACCTGATCGGCGAAGGCCGGCACGAGCGGCTCTGGGAGGCGCTCGGCGCCCGGGTCTTCGACGAGGGCGTGGCGTTCACCGTCTGGGCGCCGAACGCACGCGGGGTCCGGGTGGTCGGGGACTTCGCGGGCTGGGCGCCGGACGACGGCTGGCCGATGCGCTCGCTGGGCGGCAGCGGGGTGTGGGAGCTGTTCGTCCCGGGCGTCGGGGCGGGTGCCCGCTACAAGTACCGGATCCTGGGCGCCGACGGGCAGTGGCGGGACAAGGCCGACCCCCTTGCGGCGTACGCCGAGGTGCCGCCGGCCACCGCCTCGGTGGTGCACCACTCGACGTACGAGTGGGGCGACGCCGACTGGCTGTCGCGACGGGCCCGGCGGCAGCCGCATCAGGAGCCGATGAGCGTCTACGAGGTGCACCTCGGCTCGTGGCGTCCGGGGCTGGGCTACCGGGAGCTGGCCGAGCAGCTGACCGCGTACGTCACGGAGCTGGGCTTCACCCACGTGGAGTTCCTGCCCGTGATGGAGCACCCGTTCGGCGGTTCCTGGGGCTACCAGGTCACCGGCTACTACGCGCCGACGTCCCGGTTCGGCGACCCCGACGAGTTCCGGCACCTCGTGGACGCCCTGCACGCCGCCGGGATCGGCGTGATCCTCGACTGGGTGCCGGCGCACTTCCCGAAGGACGAGTGGGCCCTCGCGCGCTTCGACGGCACCGCCCTCTACGAGCACCCCGACCCGCGCCGGGGCGAACACCCCGACTGGGGCACGTACGTCTTCGACTTCGGCCGCCCGGAGGTGCGCAACTTCCTGGTCGCCAACGCGCTCTACTGGTGCGAGCAGTTCCACGTCGACGGGCTGCGGGTCGACGCGGTGGCCTCGATGCTCTACCTGGACTACTCCCGGCAGGAGGGGCAGTGGCTGCCCAACCGCTACGGCGGCCGGGAGAACCTGGAGGCCATCGCGTTCATGCAGGAGGTGAACGCGACCGTCTACAAGCACCACGCCGGGGTGGTGCTGATCGCCGAGGAGTCCACCGCCTGGCCGGGGGTCACCCGGTCGACCGACGCCGGCGGGCTCGGGTACGGGTTCAAGTGGAACATGGGCTGGATGCACGACACCCTGCTCTACACCTCGAAGGACCCGGTCCACCGGCAGCACCACCACCACCAGCTCACGTTCTCCCTGGCGTACGCCTGGAGCGAGAACTACGTGCTGCCGATCAGCCACGACGAGGTGGTGCACGGCAAGGGCTCCCTCGCCGGCAAGATGCCCGGCGACACCTGGCAGCGGCTGGCCAACGTGCGCGCCCTGCTGGCGTACATGTGGGCGCACCCGGGCAAGCAGCTGCTCTTCATGGGCTGCGAGCTGGCCGACGACCGGGAGTGGAGCGAGGAGCGGGGCCTCGACTGGTACCTGCTGCACGACCCGGCCCGCGCCGGCGTGCAGCGGCTCGTCGGCGACCTGAACCGCGTCTACCGGGACACCCCGGCGCTGTGGGCGCAGGACACCGAGCCGGCCGGCTTCCGCTGGATCGCCGGGGACGACGTCGCCAACAACACCGTCTCGTTCGTCCGCATCGCCCCCGACGGCGCGACCCTGGTCTGCGTGGCGAACTTCTCCGCCCGGCCGCTCGAGGACTACCGGGTGGGCCTGCCCGCCGGCGGCACGTGGGCGGAGGTGCTCAACACCGACGCCCACCACTACGGCGGCTCGGGCGTGGGCAACCTCGGCGCCGTGCACGCCGAGGACGTGCCGTGGCACGGGCTGCCCGCCTCGGCGGCGCTGCGGGTGCCCCCGCTCGGCGTGCTCTGGCTGCGCCGCGACTGACCAGCCACCACCGGCTCAGAGGCGGGTGATCCGGACGGCGTCGGCGACGACGTACCCCTGGGTGCTGGTCCAGCGGCTGACTCCGACGACCTGGCGCGTCCCGGCGGCGAGGTCGTAGGTGCCCAGCACCCGCCACTGCCCGCCGCCGGTGCGCTGGTCGACCCTGGTCGTGACGGTCCCGTTCGCCGTCGCCACCAGGTACGGCGTGGCGCTGTTGTAGCCGGGGTCGGCCGGGTACCAGACCTCGACGCGGTACGAGCCGGCGGCGGACAGCGTCGCGCTGAACCAGGCCGGGTCGCTGACCGCCTCCGGGCTGGCGAACCGGTAGTTGGCGCCGTAGCGCGTCGCGAGGAACGACGACGTGCCCCAGGTGGTGGCGGCCGTGAAGCCGCCGGCCGTGGCGTTGTCCACGATCACGCTGAACGTACCGCCGGAGCCGGTGACCACCCGCGCGTTGCTGGCGGCGCTCTCGTGGTGCAGCCGGTCGAGCGCCGTCACCAGGTAGCGGTACGTCGAGCCGGCCGCGGCGGTCGCGTCGGTGAACGTCCCGGTCGTGCCCGAGGCGCGGACCGTGCCGAGCAGGTGCCGGGCGTCGGCCAGGTCGCAGGCGTCGACCGCGCCGTCGCCGGGCAGCCGGTACACCGCGTACGCGGCGGTGCTGCCGGTGGCGCCGCGCTGCCAGGTGAGGGTCACGCCGCCGGTGCCGCGTACCGCCGAGGTGAGGTTGGGTGCGGCGGGCGCGGCGCCGCCCATCCCGGCGGGTGCCAGCGCCGGGCGGCGGTAGTGGTCGGTCGCCACCCGGGAGACGGCGCCGATGCGGTCGGCGCGGACGTCCTTGGCGCTGAAGTGGATGTCGCCGACGATCCTCGGGTGGCTGCGGTTCAGCGTCAGGTGATCGGTCAGCTCGGCCGGATCCTGCCAGGCGGCGTCCTGCCCGGACGCCCCGGCACGGTAGGTGGCCTGCCCGACGAGCAGCTGCACGTCGGTGCCGGTCACCGTCTCGGACCACCAGCGGACCAGCTCGGCGTAGTCGGCCGCCGGGTGGCCGATGTGCCAGTAGACCTGCGGGGCGATGTAGTCGACCCAGCCCTGCCGCACCCAGCGGCGGGTGTCGGCGTAGATCGCGTCGTACGACTGGAGGCCCGTGGTGCGCGAGCCGAGCGGGTCGGTGCCGGCGTTGCGCCAGATGCCGAACGGGCTGACGCCGAGCTTGACCCACGGCTTGGCCGCCCGGATCTTGTCGCGCATCTCCCGGACCAGCAGGTTGACGTTGTTGCGCCGCCAGTCGCCGATGTTGCTGAAGCCGGCGCCGTACTGGGCGTAGGTGGCCTGGTCGGGGAAGGCCACCCCGCTGACCGGGTACGGGTAGAAGTAGTCGTCCCAGTGCACCGCGTCGATGTCGTAGCGGCGTACGGCGTCCATCATCGCGTCCTGCACGAAGGCGCGGACGGCGGGGATGCCGGGGTTGTAGTAGATGTGCCCGCCGTAGGTGACGGTCCAGCCCGGGTTCTTGCGGGCCGGGTGGCCGGCCGCCAGCTTGCTGAGGTCGGTGTGGTTCGCCACCCGGTACGGGTTGAACCAGGCGTGAAACTCCAGGTTGCGGGCGTGCGCCTCGGCCACCATGAAGGCCAGCGGGTCGTAGCCGGGGTTGCCGCCCTGGGTGCCGGTGAGCCACTGCGACCAGGGCTCGTACGTCGACGGCCAGAACGCGTCGGCGGCGGGGCGGATCTGCACGACGACGGCGTTCATCCGCCGCTGCTGGGCCAGGTCGAGCCAGCCCCGGTACTCCGCCTGCTGGGCGGCCGGGGTGAGCCCGGTGCGGCTGGGCCAGTCGATGTTGGCCACGCTGGCGATCCACATGCCGCGCAGCTGCCGCTTCGGGGTGGCCGGGTCGGTCGCGCAGGCCGCCTGGGCGGCCACGGGCACGGTGTCCGGCGCGGTCTCCGGCCCAACGGGCCGGGAGGCGGGGGCGGCCGTGGGGAGGGCCGCGCCGAGCGCCAGCGCCGCCGCCAACGCCAGCCCGGACAGGTATCGACCATAATCTCTGCGCACGAAAAGATGTTCAATGCTGTCAGCCTGTTGCGCAAGTATCCTTCACCCCCTTTCACCCTGCGGAGTCGCACCGGCAGCCCATGGTGAGCGCCGGGGCCACCACCCGCCCGACAACTCCCCAGCCCGCGCATGACTACGTTGCGTCACTTCGCACCGAAGCAGCCCTTTCTCGCCCTGCGTAGCCACGGCTTCTCTTCCGTGAGTCTCCGGTCTCGGCCCTCTCCGCCACGGATCGCACTGACCAGGCATTGGTCGCTAACCGCTGGGTCGGCCCCCTGACGCCCTCCGCCCCCTTTGCTCTGCAGCCACATACGCACCGCTGACGCAGCGTGTCCGGTGTCGATATGGCTGCAGAGCAAAGGGGGTGGCGGAGGTGAGCCGCGGCGGTCGAGAACGACCACACTGTGTGACCGCATGACGTCAGGATCGTCGATCGCCGACCACCACCAGCGCCCCCGCACACGGACCGGGGTTGAGCTCAAGCCTGCTTCAAGTGGCGTCCTGCCCTCCGGGCGGCGACGCCGAGCTCCGCCTGGTCGCGCTGTCGTCGCCCTCATCATCGGCGGGAGGACACCGGATGGCAGCGGATCCGGACCTACTACCGGGTGACCCCCCGGCGGATCCTGGCCTGGCGGGAGGAGAACGAACTGCCGGGTCGCGCGCTCATGCGCGACGGCCACTGGCTCGGCTGACCGCAACCGTCCCACCGCCGCACCGGTCCGGCCGACGACCGGCGGGTGGCGGCGACGGACGGGCGGCGGGACGGACGGGTGGCGGTGTCAGACCAGGCCGGCGTCGCGCAGCAGCTTCCACAGCCCTGCGCCGTCGGGCGCGGAGAGCCACTTCTGCCCCACCGGCCCCGCGGACGACTCACCGCCCGGGGTGGGCAGGCTACCGGCCAGCACCGCCTGCGTGGGCGACAGCCGGCGGATCGCCACCCCGGCCACGTTCTCCGGGTGGGCGGCGGCGAACTCGCGGTAGATCTCCGGGTCGTGCTGCCCGTCGTCGCCGACCAGCAGCCACTTCACCTCGGGGAACTCCTTGGCCAGCCGGGCCAGGGTGACCCGCTTGTGCTCCCGCCCGCTGCGGAACCAGCGGTCGGCGGTCGGCCCCCAGTCGGTCAGCAGCAGCGGTCCGGCCGGGTAGAGGTGCCGGGACAGGAACCGGGTCAGCGTCGGCGCCACGTTCCAGGCGCCCGTGGAGAGGTAGAAGACCGGCGCGCCCGGGTGGGCGGTGACGAGCCGCTCGTAGAGCACCGCCATGCCGGGAACGGCGTTGCGGGCGTGCTCGTCGAGGACGAACGTGTTCCAGGCGGCGAGCAGCGGCCGGGGCAGTGCGGTGACCATGACCGTGTCGTCGATGTCGGAGAGGATGCCGAAGCGCACCTCCGGGTCGAGGATGCGTACCGGCGCCTCGACCGGCTCGGCGTCCGGCAGGCTGATCCGCACCGAGCCCCAGCCCGGCGGCAGGTCCGCCTTGACCACGGCGTCGACGAACCCGCTGCGGTCGGCCCGCGCCTCGTGCCGTTCCCCGCCGGCCTCGATGCTCACCGTGACGTGCTTGGCCGGCAGCGTGGTGAAGCTGCGCCACCCGCGCACCTTCTCCAGCCGGCCGCGCTGGCGGATGTCCGGCCGGCCCAGCAGCACCCGGCACATCACCCGCACCCAGCCGGGCGCGCCGTAGCCGGTGTACGCGATGACGTTCGTCCGCCAGCCGGTGCGCCGCAGCCGGCGCTCGACCAGCGAGTGCACGGCGTCCTCGATCCGCGCGGCCCGGTGCAGGGTAGGTACGGCCAACTGGCCGGCGGGAGTGGGTGGCACGTCAGCAACCCTGCCACAACCCGGCCACCTCGGCCACGCGAGGCGATCTTCCCCGCCACCGGTCGCGGGGTCGATGAGCCGGCGGGCACCGACCGGCCGGCTGCGCCGATCCGCCCCGGCCGGCCCCGACGGCGTGAAACACTCCGGTCGGGACGACGACGGGGGCGTTGGTCGTGTCGCAACCAGTGCGCAAGCGTGGGCGGTGGCGCCCGCAGCTCGACCGGCCGGCGCTCGTCGCGCTGCTGCTCGGGCTCGCCGGGATCGGCTACCGGCTGGTCCTGACCCTGCACACCGTGCCCGTCTCCAACAGCGACGAGGCGACGTTCGGGCTGGCCGCGCTGCACATCGCGCAGGGCCGCGAGCTGCCCGTCTTCCTCTACGGGCAGCGCTACATGGGGATGCTGGAGTCGTACCTGGCCGCGCCGCTGATCGCGGTGGCCGGGCCGGGCTGGCCGCTGCTGCGTCTGCCGCTGTTGCTGCTCTACGCCCTCTTCCTCTGGCTGATCCACCGGCTGACCCGGCGGATCTGCTCGCCCTGGTTCGCCACGGGGGTCGTCGGCCTGCTGGCGCTCGGCGGGGAACGGGTCGTCCGGGACCAGCTGACCGTCGTCGGCGGCCGCCCGGAGGTCAAGGTCGCGGTGCTGCTGATGCTGCTGATCGCGGTGGGACTCGCGCGGGGAACGGTGCGGCACCGCCGGTCGGCGGTGGGACTCTTCGGCCTGCTCGCCGGGGTGGCCGCCTGGTCGGACTGGCTGATCCTGCCCTACCTGGCGGTGGCCGCGCTGGCACTGCTCTGGGTGGCCCGCCGGGAGCTGCTCGGCGCGGCCGGCGTGCTGCTGCTGGCCGGCTTCGCCGTCGGGATCGCGCCGATGATCCGGGACAACCTGGCCGCTCCGCCCGGCGAGGACTCGCTGTCGGTGTTCCGCGAGATCAGCACCAAGGCCGGACCGTCGCCGCCATGGTCGCGGCGGCTGGACGGCGGGCTGCTGGAGGGGGTGCCGCTCGCCGCCGGCCTCTGCCCGGTGGACGGCTGCGCCCGCTGGCAGGGCTGGTTCGGGCTGCTCTACCCCGTGCTGCTGGCGGTCGCCGCCGCGCTCGCCGTCCTCGCGTACCGCCGAGCCGCGGGCGCCCCCCGCGGCGAGCGGGTCGGCCCGGTGGTGCACCTCGCGCTGGTCGTCGGCGCGGCGCTGACCCTGCTGTCGTACGTGCGCAGCCCGCTCGCCGCCACCAGTCCGCTGGACAACGCCCGCTACCTGTCGGTGCTCCAACTCTCCCTGCCGGCGGTGCTCTGGCCGCTCTGGGTGGTGGCGGTCGCCTGCTGGCGGGGCACGGTCGGCGCGCTCGGCCGGCTGGCCGGCGCGCTGGCCACCGTCGTGCTCGCCGCGCTGGCCGCGACCACGCTGGTGGTCACCGTGCTGTTCGTGGCCACCGGCACCGGGGCGTCCCGGACCGAGGAGCGGCAGGCCCGCGAGCTGGCCGACACGCTCCGCGCGGGCGGCCCCCGCGAGGTGTACGGGGACTACTGGACCTGCAACCGGCTGATCTTCAACACGGCCGAGGCGGTGGTGTGCGCGGTGCTCGACGGCGACCTCGCCCCCGGGCAGAACCGCTACCCCGCGTACTGGCGGCAGGTGGGGCGGGCCGACCGGCCCGGGTACGTGCTCGAGGCGGGCTCGGCGGCGGAGCGGCGGCTGCGTGCGCTGCTGGGCGACCGGGCCGACGCCGCGCTGGTCGCCGAGGTGGGCGGGTATCGCGTGTACCACCCGGAGACGCCGGTGCGGCCGTGGCGGTAGGACCGGCCCGTACGCTGGCCGGACCGGCGCGCGGACGCCGCGCCGAGCCGAGGAGTCACCGATGCTCATCCTGCTGCCGCCCTCCGAGGGGAAGGCCGACGCCGGCACCGGCCGACGGCTGGACCTCGCCCGGCTCTCCCTGCCGGAGCTGACCGACGCCCGGGAGGAGGTGCTGACGGCGCTGGTCGCGCTCAGCGCCGACGGCGACGAGGAGGCGGCCCTGGCGGCGCTGGGGATCAGCGGGGGCCAGCGCGGCGAGCTGCGCCGCAACGCCCGGCTGCGGGTGGCCGCCACCGCGCCCGCCGGCCGCGTATACACCGGGGTGCTCTACGAGGCGCTCGACCTCGCCTCGTTGCCGGCGACCGCGCAGCGGGCGGCCCGCCGGTCGGTGCTGGTCAGCTCGGGGCTCTGGGGCGCGGTACGCCTCACCGACCGGATCCCGCCCTACCGGTGCCCGATCGGGGCGAGGCTGCCGGGGCTCGGCGCGCTGTCGGCGTACTGGCGGCGGGCGCTCGCGCCGGCGATGGCCGCGGCGGCCGGCGACGGGCCGGTGCTCGACCTGCGCTCCGGCGCGTACGCGGCTACCTGGGCGCCCCGGGGCGAGGTGGCCGACCGCACGGTGACCGTCCGGGTGCTGCACGAGCGGGACGTCGACGGCGTGCCCGTCCGGTCGGTGGTGAGCCACTTCAACAAGGCGACCAAGGGCCGGCTGGTCCGCGACCTGCTGACCGCGGGCGCCCGGCCGCGCACGGTCGACGGGCTGCTGACCGCGCTGCGCGACCTCAAATATCCGGTGCTGGAGCAGCCCGCCCCGCCCGGCCGGCCACGCCAGGTCGACGTGGTCGTCACGGAGCTGTAGGACAGCCGCAAGATTTCCTCAAGGCTGGGGCCGACCGGTTTCCCCGGCGGCGTCGACGGGCCACGGTAGAGGGACCCCCGACGCCGACAAGGAGTGCCTGAGTTGGCTCCCGAACAGATCCTGCTCGACCGGCCGCGCCTGCCCTCGACCACGCCGCCGTTGGACTGGTCCACCCTGGCCGACGCGTTCGAGGCCGCCTGCCTGCTGCGCTGCACGCCCCCGCCGGCCGTCGCCGGCACCCGCCGGCAGGCGCCCGAGCACCGCCCCCCGTCGGTGGAGTTCAACCGGGAGGAGGCGGCGCACCGCATGCGTCAGCTCCTGCACCGGCTGGACGTCCCCATCGAGCACGAGGTGACCGTCGGCGGGCTGCGCCGCCGATACCAGCTGCACCGGCTCTCCGTGCCGCACCAGCACCGGCCGGCGTACGCGAGGACGCTGGAGGCCGGCTGGCGGCAGGGCCGGCGCGAGCTGCTGGGCGGGCCGGTCCCGGGCGCGTCGACCGTACGGCGGGCCTGGCGGCCCCGGCTGGCCGCGGCCGCCTGGCGGGCCGCCCTGCTCGCCGGTGGGCGGCACGTCCGCCGGCACATCCTCGGCGTCCGGATCACCGACCGGGAACTGGCCGCCATCCTGGTGCGCGGGGCCGCCCTGCTGGACGTTCCGGCGCTGCTGCGCCCCGGCACCGGCTGCTACCTCGTCTGCGTCGCCGACGGCCCGGACCGCCAGCGGATCCTGCACAGCACCGCGCTGGGTCCCGCCCACGTGCCCGACCGGCCGTGACGGCCGGATGAACGCGATCGGCGTCGTGCGCGGGGCGGCGGCGAGCCGACCGGCGGCGGCGCTGCGGCCTCGATCGCGTACCGCAGCGAACTGACCATCGTCGTCGACCCGCCCCCGGGCTCCTAGCCCGGCCGGTGGGCGGCGGGTTGCGGCGACGGCCCGCACGGCGCAGAGTGCAGCGCGTGAGTCGCACCCGGTTCCGCCGTGTCCGCCCGCGCCCCGTCCGCCCACCGGCGCTGCTGGCGCTGCTGCTGGTGGTGACGTTGCCCGGCGTGGCCGGTTGCCAGGACGCTCCCGAGCCACCGGTACGGATCCGGATCGCGACCGGCAGCCCGACGGCCGTCTACCACGCCTTCGGGCAGTCCCTGGCCGCCGTGCTCAACCGGGAACTGCCGGACGTCCGGGCCAGCGTGGTGGTGACCGCCGCCTCGGCGGAGAACGTCCGGCTGGTCGGCGCCGGCGAGGCCGAGCTGGGTTTCACCCAGGCCGACGTGCTGCCGGCGGCGCCGGCGGCGCACCCGTCCGTGGTCGCGGTCGCCCGGGTCTACGACGACCTGTTGCACCTGGTCACCACCGCCGGCGGTCCCGTCCGCACGCTCGCCGACCTGCGCGGGCGGCGGGTGTCCGTGGGCGCGCCCGGGTCGGGCACCGAGATCACCGCCGTCCGGCTGCTCGAGGTGGCGCGCCTGGGCGGCGACCGGGTACGCCAGGAGCGGCTCGGCCTCGACGATTCGGTCGCGGCGCTGCGGGCCGGCACGATCGACGCGTTCTTCTTCTCGGGCGGACTGCCGGTCCGGGCGCTGGAGCAGCTCACGGACGACAGCGCGACGCGGATCGTCGACCTCGGCGAGTGGACCGGGCCGCTGCGCGAGAGCAACCCGGAGGTCTACGTCTCCCGGGACATCCCCCGCTCGGTGTACGGCACGGACCCGGTGACCACGGTGGCCAACCCGAACTTCCTCATCGTCCGGGCCGACCTGCCCACGCCGCTGATCCGGGAGGTGACCCGGCTGCTGATGGAACGCCGCCAGGAGCTGGCCGCCGCGCACCCGGCCGCCGGCCGGATGAGCCCCCGCTCGGCCATCGCCACCGCCCCGCTGCCGCTGCACCCCGGCGCCGCCGACTGGTACCGCGCCGCCAAACCCTGAGCCGTTGCGCATCCTGGCACGGCCGACCGGCACGGCCCGCCACACCCTGACCGCCGCACCCCGACGCCGCTGACCGGCACCGCCTCACCACACCCTGGCCCCTGCGCACCCCGGCACCGTAGGCCGGCCCCGCCCGCCAAATCCTGGCCCCCACCTCGGCGTCCCTGTCGAGCTGCCCCGTGGGGCGGGGCGGGTTCATGGATGGGGCAGCTCGACAGGGGCCGACCGCACCGCGCCACCGAGCGCGGTCCGCACCGGCCCGGCCTCAGCGCTCGACTGCTCGCGCCGGCCGCGCCGAGTGCGGTGGCTGCGGTGGCTGCGGTGGCTGCGGCGGCCGACGGGCCGACGGGATTCCGGCGACGGTCGGTGCGTCGGCCTCCGCCCCACGCGCCGTGGAAACGTCGGCGCGGGCCGGTGGGCCGGGGTCGCCGCGATCGGGGGCACCGGAAGCCGGGGCGCCGGAAGCGGGATCGCCGGGAGCAGCGGCGGCGGCGGGATCGTCCGGAGCGGGGAACCAGAGGCCCGCGACCAGGCCGCGCGGCTCGCCCCCGCGCATGGTGAGCCGCCCGTCCGAGGCGTCGACCAGCACGGCGACGATGGTGAGGCCCAGCCCGGCCCCGTCGATGTTCTGCACCTCCGGGGCCCGCCAGAACCGCTCGGTCGCCTGCCCGAGCTGGCTCGCCGTCATGCCCGGGCCGGTGTCCCGGACCTCCAGCGCGGTGCCGTCGTCGTGGTGCCGGACGGTCACCGTCACCTCCCCGCCGGCGTCGCTGAACTTGACCGCGTTGTCGATCAGCGCGTCCAGGGCCTGGTCGATCGCGGTCGGCACGGTCCGCGCGTACGCCGGGGCGTCCTCGGCCACCAGCCGGAGGGTGATGCGGCGGTGCCGGGCGAGCGGCTCCCAGGCGGCCACCCGGGACGCGGCGACGGCCGCCGCGTCGACGGTGACCCGCTGGTTCTCCCGCCGCTCGGCGCGGGCCAGGGTCAACAGCGCGTCCAGCACGAGGGCCAGCCGGTCGGTCTCCTCCAGGGCCAGCTGGTGCTCGGCGCGCCCGTCCGCGTCGGTCAGGCTCGGGCCCAGCTCCTCCACCCGCAGCCGCAGCGCGGTGAGCGGGTTGCGCAGCTGGTGGCTGGCGTGCGCGACGAACGCCCGCTGCCGGTCCATCACGTCGGAGACGACGTCGGCCATGTGGTTGAAGCTGGTCGCCAGGCGACGCAGCTCCGGCGGGCCGAGCCGGTGCTGCACCCGTGCGCCGCGGTCCCCCTCGGCGATCTCGTGGGTGACCGCGTCCAGCTCGGTGACCGGGCGCAACACCCAGCCGGCCAGCCCGAACGCGGTCAGCACGCAGGCCAGCACCGCGAGCAGGCCGGTTCCGGCCAGCGCCAGCCACCAGACGGTGACGGCCCGCCGGACCGGGTCGGCCGGGGTGGTGATGACCACCGCCCCGAGCACCTCACCGCCGTCGTTGATCGGCACCGCCACCACGATCGGTCCGTCGATCCAGGGCCAGACCGACTCCGGCCCGCTGGCCTGCTGCCCGGAGAGCGCGGTGTCCAGCGCCTCGTGGGAGCCGGGGACCGACCGCCAGCTCTCCGAGGCGGCCACCGTCCGGCGGTCCCGGTCGACCACCGCCGCGCCGATGCCGTAGAGGTCGTCGTAGCTGCGCAGCTCGTTGTCGAGCGGGCCCGGGGTCCCGCCCCGCAGCGCCGGGCCGGCCAACGAGGCGAACCGGGTGGCGTCGGCGAGCCGGTCGGCGCGTACCCGGTCGGTCTCCCGGGTCGCCAGGGTGACCGCCAGCGGGGTCTCCAGCGCGATCAGCACCAGCACCATCAACAGCAGATAGCTGATCACCAGTCGACGTCGCACGGCGCGTCACCTCACTCGACGCGCAGCCGGTAGCCGACCCCGCGTACGGTCTCCACCAGGCCGGGATCGCCCAGCTTGCCGCGCAGGGACCCGACGTGCACCTCGACCGTGTGCCCGTCGCCCCAGGTGGTGCCCCAGGCGTCGAGCAGGATCCGCTCCCGGGCCACCGCCACGCCGGGCTGGCGGGCCAGGGAGAGCAGGACGTCGAACTCCTTGCGGGTCAGCGCCACCGGCCGGCCCTCGACGGTTACCGTCCGGGCGGCCACGTCGACGCGTACGGGCCCCACCTCGATCAGGTTGCGCTCCGGCACGGCGTGCGCCGCGCGGCGCAGCACCGCCTCGATGCGCGCCTGGAGTTCGGTCATGGAGAAGGGCTTGACCACGTAGTCGTCCGCGCCGAGCCGCAGGCCGAGCACCCGGTCCCGTTCCTCGCCCCGGGCGGTCACGGCGATGATGCCGAGTTGGCTGCTGCGCCGCCGCAGCTCCCGGCACAGGTCGGTGCCGTCGCCGTCGGGCAGGGTCAGATCCAGCAGCACCAGGTCGCAGGGGGCGGCGCAGAGGGCCGCCGCGACGGTCGCGGCGTGCTCTACCTCGTACCCCCGGCGGGTGAGGGCGGAGGAGAGCGCGGCGGCCACCCGGCGGTCGTCCTCGACCAGCAGGATGCGCACCCGGGGCCCCCATTCGTCGGTCCGTCGACCCCGAATGGTGGCAGAAGTACGCCCGCGGCGGGAGGGCCGGTCCCGCGCCGGCCCTCCCGGCAGCCGGCGCCGGAGCGCCCACGGCGGGCCGGTCGGCAGGTCAGAGGCCGAAGACCTCGTCGGCCGTGGCGTCGCGGACCCCGTCGACGAAGCCCCGGAAGCCGGGGTCGTCGTGGCTGGCGGGCACGCTGGTGACGATCTCGCCGGTGGCCTGGGTGACCGCGTCGACCAGGGGCGGATAGTCGATCTCGGCGTCCTGGAGGGTGTCGTCGTCCGCCTGGCCGAGGTTGATCACGTGCTGCACGTCCTCGGTGGGGGTGTCCGGGTCGCCGGCCCACTCGCCGCCCGCCCGGTGGCACTCGTCGTAGAGCGCGCGCTGGCTGTCGGTCCAGTCCTCGTCGTAGCTCTCCATCGCCATCCCTCCGCGACCCGCTGCCCCGAGCATGCCGGGCGGTGGCGGGCGCCGGGGCGGTACCGGGAAACCGGGACGGCCGCCGGCGTGACCGGCCGCGCGTAGGCTGCCGGGGTGATCTACAAGCTGCTCCCCACCACCGAGTGGGACGACGCGCTGGCCGCCGGCCACCTCGACGGTACGGCGCTGGACCGGCAGTCCGGGTTCATCCACCTCTCCGGCGCCGACCAGGTGGTCGGCACGGCCCGGCGGTACTTCGCCGGCGCCACCGGGCTGACCCTGCTGACGGTGAACCCGGACCGGCTGGGCGACGCGCTGCGCTGGGAGCCGTCGCGCGACGGCGCGCTCTTCCCGCACCTGTACGGCCCGCTGCCGGTGCCCGCCGTGGTGACCGCCGACGCGCTGCCGGCGGACCTGCCGGCCGCCGACGCGGTGGCGGCGCTGCTCGCCTGACGGGTCGCTATGCTACGCCGAGTCCGCTCCCCCGGCCTCGCCTGCGCGCCCCGGGGCGGGTGTGGCAGAACCGATCCGCGCGATCGACGCCCGCCCGGCGTACGCCGACGCGGATCACCGACGGCGCGACGCCGCGCCCCGAGCCATGCGAGTTGAAGGATGACTGACAGCAGTTCCCCGTCCCCCTCCGTCTTCGTCCACCCGACGGCCGACGTCGAGGAGGGTGCCCGCGTCGGCGACGGCACGAAGGTCTGGCACCTGGCCCACATCCGCTCCTCGGCACAGGTCGGCGCCGGCTGCGTCATCGGCCGCAACGTGTACGTCGACGCCGGCGTGACGGTCGGCGACCTGGTCAAGATCCAGAACAACGTCTCGGTCTACCAGGGCGTCACCATCGAGGACGAGGTCTTCGTCGGTCCGTGCGCGGTCTTCACCAACGACTTCCGGCCCCGGGCGCAGAATCCGGACTGGACGATCACGCCGACCCTGGTCCGCCGGGGCGCCTCGATCGGCGCCAACGCCACCCTCGTCTGCGGCATCGAGGTCGGCGAGTACGCCATGATCGCGGCCGGGTCCGTGGTGACCCGGGACGTGGCGCCGTACCAGCTCGTCGCCGGCAACCCGGCGCGCCCCAAGGGCTGGGTCGACGAGCGCGGCGAGGTGGTCTCGCGGGACGTGGACAACCCGCCGCAGCGGGGCTGAACGGACGACGCGGGGGCGGCGACCGGCACCGCCCGGTCACCGCCCCCGCGTCGACGCGTCAGCCGCAGAGCCGGTCGACCTCCGCCCGGAACCGGTCCATCGCGTTCGGCTCGTCCGGGCCCAGCAGGTACGTCTTCAGCTCCCGGCGCGCCTCGGTCATCGGGTCGTCACCGGCCCGGGTCACCGCGACGATCTTCGGCAGCTCGCCGCAGTCCGCGCCGAGCAGGTACGCGGCCCGCGCGGTGGGGTACCGGCGGCGGAACTCGTCCTCGGGCAGCCCGGCCGGGTTCGCCACGACGTACGGCCGCTGGCTCTGCATGAAGTCCGAGACCACGCTGGAGATGTCGCTGACCAGCAGATCGGTCTGGTTGAAGCAGTCGAACAGCCCCGGCGCCCGGCCGGTGACCACGAGGTGCGCGTCGCCGGCCAGCGAGGTCGCGTCGCCCTGCCCGCCGGCGGCCCGGATCCGACGGACGATCCGGTCGTTGGCCGACCGCGCCTTGGCCGACCGGCTGCCGGTGAGCGGGTGCGGCTTGTAGATCACCCGCACGCCGGGGGTGGCCAGCAGGCCGGCGACGATCCGCTCGCCCATCAGCACCACGGAGGTGTGGTAGACCTCCTCCTCCAGCCAGCCCTCCCAGGTCGGGGCGTACAGCACGGTGAACGGCCGGCCCGTGGCCGCCGAGCCGAAGGTGTGCACGCCGGCCAGCTGCGGCCGGCCGATCTCGACGATGTCGCGGTCCAGCACGCCGACGCCGCTGAGGGCGTAGCGCTCCCGCCCCGCCGGACCGGCCACCCAGACCTCGTCGTACACCTTGCTGTAGGGGTTGACGCTGGCCTGCTTGTCGCTGTCGCCGTGGCCGACGAAGACGTGCTTCACGCCCGGCTCGCGCAGCAGGTGGATGTTGGCGCCCACGTTCGCCACGTAGAGGGCGGCCCGGAGGCTGCCCAGTTCGAGGTTCATGAAGTCGGTGCCGGCCGGTACGCAGATCACCGGCAGGCGGGTGTCGGCGAGCGCCCGGAACGCCTCCTCCTGGCGCATCAGCACCACCGCCCGCCGGCCCGTCGCCTCGACCGGGGCGAGCCACATGTTGGCCTGGTAGACGTCCTTGACCGGGCCGGCGAAGTAGAGGGCCAGATCCGGCTGCTCGCGGGCGAGCCAGCTCTGCACCGTCGGCAGCGCCGAGGTGGCCCGGCCGCGTCCGCGCAGCCAGGACAGCGCGAGCACGGCGGCGACCAGCGCCCCCGCCACCAGGGCGACCGCCGCGGTGAGCAGCACCGGCGCCACGTCGTCGGCCAGCGCCGCGACCACGGCCGCCGGCACCAGCAGCAGGTTGAGCAGGGGCAGCCGGTCGCCCTCGACGGCGACGGCCCAGGCCGGCGGCCGGGGTGCCCCGGAGGACCGCCCGACGTCGATGTTGCGGACGAAGGCGACGGCGGCGGCGCCACGCTCGCCGAGGCGCGCCAGCACCCCCGTGCCGAGGGCGAACGCCAGCAGCGCCGCGGGCAGCAGCAGCACCAGGACCAGCGCCGTCGGGCCGGGGCGGACCGTCGTCACGACCAGCAGGACGACCGCCAGGTCCCGGGCCAGGTGCCGGTGGAGCTGCCCGATGCCGGCCTTCTCCAGCAGTTCCCCGCCGGTCGGCCGGCGCAGCAGGGTGAGTTCACCGGCAGCCACGGCCAGGCCGCCGACCGCGAAGGGGATGATCCAGCCGAGGGCCCCGGCCAGCACCATGACGGCGTACGACAGCAGCAGCGCGCCGATGAGGCCGGCGTCCGGCTGCCTGCGCAGTTTGCTGAACAAAGACACACTCCCCTATTGATCACCGGCGAATCCGGGCAGGTGCGACCTTAACGTGGCATGTCCTTCGAGTATTGCCGGGGTGTCGCGTGGCCCACCGGCGGGCCACGGCGGCACCCCTCTCGACGCGACGGGGCCCCGGCCGTTGTCGACCGGGGCCCCGTGACGCGACGGCGGATCAGCCGCCGATGACCACCCGCCGCACGCCGGCCCAGCGGGCCGGGTCGGTGACCCGGCGGCCGTCCACCAGGACGGTCACGCCGGGCAGGTCGGACGGGCTGAGGGTGCGGTACTCCGCGTGGTCCGCCTGCACCACGGCCGCGCCGAGCGGCTCACCGTCGTACGGCGGCAGGCCGTGCGCGGTGAGTTCCTCGGCGGTGTACATCGGGTCCGAGACGTACGGCCGGGCACCGCGCCGCCGCAGCGCGTCCACGGTCGGGAAGACACCGGAGAAGGCGGTCTCCTTGACCCCACCCCGGTAGGCGGCGCCCAGCACCAGCACCCCGACGTCGGTCAGGTCGCCGTAGGCGGCGGCGAGCAGGTCCACCGCGTACTCCGGCATGGCCGCGTTGGCCTCGCGGGCCGAGCGGACGACGGTGGCCGCCGGGTCGTTCCACAGGTACATCCGGGGGTAGATCGGGATGCAGTGCCCGCCGACCGCGATGCCCGGCTGGTGGATGTGGCTGTACGGCTGGGTGTTGCACGCCGCGATGACCTTGGTGACGTCCACGCCGACGGTGTCGGCGAACCGGGCGAACTGGTTGGCCAGGCCGATGTTGACGTCCCGGTAGGTGGTCTCGGCCAGCTTCGCCAGCTCGGACGCCTCGGCGGAGCCGAGGTCCCAGACGCCGTTGGGCTTCTCCAGGTCGGGCCGCTCGTCGAAGTCCAGCACCGCCTCGTAGAAGCGGACACCGTGCTCCGCCGACGCCTCGTCGATGCCGCCGACCAGCTTCGGGTAGCGGCGCAGGTCGGCGAAGACCCGACCGGTGAGCACCCGCTCGGGGCTGAAGACCAGGTGGAAGTCCTTGCCCGCGGTCAGCCCCGAGCCCTCCTCGAGCATCGGCGCCCAGCGGTTGCGGGTGGTGCCGACCGGCAGGGTGGTCTCGTAGCTGACCAGCGTGCCCGGCTTCAGGCCGGCGGCGATGGCGCGGGTCGCGTCGTCCATCCAGCCGAAGTCCGGCACGCCCTCGGCGTCCACGAAGAGCGGCACGACCACCACGACCGCCTCGGACTCGGCGACGGCGGCGGCGGTGTCGGTGGTGGCGGTCAGCAGGCCGGCGGCCACCGTCTCCTTGAGCTTGACGTCCAGGTCGGTCTCACCCGGGAAGGGCACCGCCCCGTCGTTGACCAGCCCGACGACCCGCACGGAGACGTCGGCACCGATCACCCGGTGGCCCTTCGTGGCGAACTGCACGGCGAGCGGCAGGCCGATCTTCCCCAGCGCGACGACGCAGATGTTCATGGAACTACTTTCCTCCTAGTGGAAGCCTGCGCCGCAGGCGGGCCACCACCCGGCGCAGCGTCACCGGCGAGACGGCGATCACCAGGTGGCCCTTGTGGTTCGTGGTCGTGGTGAACACGTACAGCTGTCCGCCGTGCCGGTGGAGCACCCGCTGCCGGACCGGCGGACGTGGCCCGCGCAGCGGGGTGGAACCGCTCTCCCCGGCCGCCACGGCGGTGACCCGGACGGTGCGGGTCCGCCCACCCGGCGGCAGCCCGGCGAGCAGGTCCGCGGTCCGGAACGTGACCCGGACGGTCGTCCCCAGCGGGTCCTCCGTCAGGCCGGTGATGCTACCGGTGGCCGAGCCCACCTTGAAGGTGAGCCCGCCGTCGGCGAGCTCGGCGAGCTCCGGCCAGGGGCTGCGCGCGGCGACCGTCAACGTCCTCTCCCCGCCCCGGTCGGGGGACCAGGTCGCGGAGACCGTCTCCAGCCGGGCGAGCCACTTGGCGTCGGACCGGCTGACCTCGAACCACTCCTCGGACAGGGCGGAACGGGGGTCGCCGAAGCCAGGGTACAGGGCGTACCAGCGGTCGTCCTGCACCACCGTGGGCGGCAGACCCTCCTCGACGTCCTGCCTGATCACCGCCCGCACGTCGGCGAGGGACCCGAGCCAGGCGGCGCCGATCCGCACCCGGGCGGTAACGCCCAGCCGGTCGCGGATGGAGTCCGTGAGGTGCTTGCGGGCCAGGTTCGCCACGCCCGCGCGGACCTGCTCCTGGACGTCGGGCTCCAGCGTGAGGAAGTCGTCCTGGAGCAGCTTGGCGATCTCCCAGGTGAAGTGCCGGTACAGCACCGCGTCGCGCCGCTCGCCGGGCTCGATCAGCTCCGCCACCACCTCGACGACGCGCTCGACGCCGCGCAGCCGGGCGAGGTGGTTGCTGCGGTAGGTGATGTTGCCGGCGTTGAGCCGCTTGACCGCGTAGTAGTAGTCGTAGTCGGCCAGCACCGAGATGCGCCCGGCCCGCAGGCACGCCTCCAGGGTGAACGGCTGGTCGCTGCCGACCGGCATGTCCTCCGGGAAGCGCAGCGCGTACTTCTCGATCAGGTCGCGCCGGAACAGCTTGGTGTTCGACAGGGCGAACGGCAGCGCGGAGGCGAAGAGGTCCACCTCGGCCCGGGTGCTCTCGAAGATCGCCTGGTGGACGTAGCGGTCGTTGACCCCGACCATCCGGCCGAGCAGCACGTCGGAGCCCCACTCGTCGGCCGCGGCCACCATCCGGGCCAGCGCCTCCGGTCCGAGGTGGTCGTCGGCGCCGATGAACAGGACGTAGCGGCCGGTGGCCTGGTCGAGCGCGTGGTTGCTGGGGGCCGCCGGGCCGCCCGAGTTCGCCTGGTGCAGCACCTTCACGGTGCCGGGGTACGCCGCCGCGAAGCGGTCGAGCTCGGCGCCGCTGCCGTCGGTGGAGCCGTCGTCGACCGCGACGACCTCCAGCCGGTCCAGCCCGATGGTCTGCTCCACCAGGGAGGTCAGGCACCGGGTCAGGTCCGGCATCGTGTTGTAGACGGCCGTCACCACCGTCACGTCGGGCGTGGTCACGCGCCGACCCGCAGGGCTGGCGGCTCGGCGCCCGGGGTGGTGTCGTCACCGCCGGCACCGCGACCGGCGGGCAGCAGCCGGGAGTAGACGCCGTCGAGCACCTGCGCCTGCGCCTCCCACGTCCACGACTCCAACAACCCCGGACGCTCGTACGCCTCCCGATAACGCCCCGGATCCGCCAACACACCCCGCACCACCCGCACGAAGTCCCCCACATCCTCCGCCCGGAACACCTCACCCTGCCCCGTCGACCGCACCGTCTCCGCCATCGTCCGCACATCACTGACCACCAACGGCAACCGCGCATGCGAATACTCGAAGAACTTCGTGATCAACGCGATCTCATGATTCGGCCAATGATGAATCGGAATGACCCCCACCGAAGCCCCCGACAAGAACGGCACCACCTGATGATGCGGCACGTACGACAACACGTGCACCCGCTCGGCCACCCCCAACTCACCCGCCCGCACCACCAACCCCTTCACGTACGCCGCGTCGGGCTTGTTGACCACGAAGGCGGCGTGCGCCCCGGGCAGTTGCGGCAGCGCCTCGACCATGACGTCGAGGCCCCGCCGCGCGGCGGCCACACCGCTGTAGACCAGCAGCGGCACGTCGGGCCCGATCCCGCAGAGCTGGCGGATGTCCGGCGCGGGCTCGTCGCCGGGGCCGGGCAGCTCGGCCAGCGAGGGGGCGTTGAGCACGACCTCCGGCCGGTCGGCCAGGCCGTGCTCCTGCTGCAACAGGTCGGCCAGCCCGCCGGAGACGGTCATCGCCGCGTCGGCGTACGGCACGAACTCCCGCTCGTGCGCCATGTTGCCCGGCAGCCAGCGGACGTTGTCGCGCCACGCCTGCACGCCGGGGAGGTACTCGTGGGCGTCCCAGACGACCGCGATCCGGCGGCCCTTGGCGGCGGCGCGCAGCTTGGCCCGGGCGGCCACGCCGAGCATCCGGAAGTCGTTGGCGTGGATCAGGTCCGGCCGCAGTTCGTCGATCGTCGGGCCGTAGGCCAGCTCGTAGTCCCACAGCCCCGGCTCCAGCCGCCGCCAGGCGCCGTCGCCCTGCACGGTCTGCCAGAACTTCGTGTACGCCCGGTCCAGCGGGCCGTCGAGCTTCTTGCGGCCCTGCCGGGACCGGGTGAGCTGCCAGTGGCGCAACGAGACCCAGCGGCGGGCCACCCCGGCGGCCAACTCCTCGGCGCGCAGCGCGTGCCACCGCAGCGGCGACGGGCGGCGGGCGCCACCGTCGCGCGCGGCCACCGTCAGCGCCGCCCGCCGGAAGGTCAGGTCCGCCCGCCATGCCTTCATCGCCTGGCTGCGGTGCGCGGCGATCCCGGTGGGCGGGTACGCCAGCGGCCAGCGCAGCCAGCCGCGGCGGAACTCGTGCCGGCGCTTGGCCAGCGGCTCGGGCATCGGCAGCAGGCGCACCTCGGCGTCGCCGAGTCGCCAGCTCTGCGAGCGCCCGGCGGCTGTGCGACCGAGCAGGACGACCTCCCAGCCGGCGTCGGCGGCCGAGCGGGCGGCCTTCTGTACCCGGGAGTCACCGTTGACCCCGTTGTCGACCAGCATGACAACACGCCCCCGGGCGCCGGCGCCGCCGTTCAGCCCCATCGTCTGCTTCTCCGCCTCTGCCCGGTGCCGTCCGGCCGGGTCACCCGGCCCGGATCCCGAGCGATTGTACGAGACCGCCGGCCGGCGCCCCCGCACCATGGATTGTGGGAAAGCGCGGGTCGGCATCGCCTCCGCGCGCCCCGGAGCGTACCCTCCCCGCTGTCCGTCCCGGCGCCGACCGCGTCGTTGCGCGCCCCGCGCGAGGAAACTGTCAGCCGGATACCTTCCGCCAGAAGTAGGGCGAGATGTCGAGTAACCAAACCCTCGGTGGCGCACCGGTGGACGCGCCGGACGCCCGCCGGGCCCGCGTCCGGTTGGTGCTCGGCCTGCTCGCCGCCGCCGCCCTCGGCAGCCTGCTGTGGTGGGGCCGCTGGGAGACCGCGCCGCAGCACGCCTACCCGGACACCTACTGGTACGCCCGGCAGGCGGTCACGATGACCGGCACGCCCTCCGCCGAGGCGGACCGGTTCGCCGCCCGGCTGGTCTGCCGCCAGGGCATGCCGAGTCCGCGCCCGGGCGTCTCCTGCGTCACCGCCACCCGGCAGTGGGCCGCCAACATGCCCCCGCGCTACCAGCGGATCTTCACCACCCGACCCGGCTACTCGCTGACCACGGCACCGTTCGTACTGGTCTTCGGGGAGCGGGGGATGGTGCTGGCCACCGCCGCGCTCGCCGTACTGGCCGGCGTGCTGGCGGCCCTGGCGGTGCGGCTGCTCGGCGGCGGCCTGGTCGGCTCGCTCGCGGCCACCGCGCTGCTCTTCCTGCTGCCCACCGGCTTCTGGCTGAGCCGGTTGCTGGCCGAGGCCGGCGCGACGGCGTTCGCGCTGGCCGCGCTCTGCGCCGCCGTGCCCCTGCTGCGGCCGGGCGGCTCGACCCGCGGCCGGCTGCTGCTCGGCGGCGCGGTGCTGGCCGGGCTGCTCGCCTCGACCGTCACCCGGCCGGCCACCGGCCTGCTGCTGTCGGGCGCGCTGACGGCGGTGCTCGGCGCGCTGACCGTGGCCCGCCGCCGCCGGGCCGGCTGGGAGCCGGGGCTGGTCGTGCTCACCGCCGCCTGCGGCGTGGCCACGGCGGTCTGGCTCGGCCTCAGCGCCGCGCTGGACATCCCCGGCGCGGCAGAGACACTTCAGGACAAGTTCACCGTGCACTTCACCCGGCCGGACGTGCCCGACCCATGGCCCCGCCTGGTGGAGCTGAACCGGGACTTCTGGCCCGCCCAGCTCAACGCCTGGTGGAACGGGGGCGCGCCGCTGGCCGCCTCGCCGTTCCTGGCCCTGCTGCTGATCGGCTTCGCCGCCCTGTTCCGGGCGCTGCCCGGCCGGGCCGCGCTGCTCTTCGCCACGGCCGGAGCGACCGGGCTGCTCACGCTGGTGGCCCACCCGAAGGAGTCCGAGGCGGACCGGCTGGTCCTGGTCATCTGGCTGCCGGTGGTGGTCGGCCTCGCCATGCTGCTGGACAGACCCGCCCGGCCCGCCCCGGACACCGCCGGCGAAGCGGGTCAGCCCCCGGCGTAGGAACCGCCCGGACGGTCAGCGGGTCAGCGGGCGGACGTCCCAGAGCCAGACGTCGTCGACGCGGCGGCCCGGGCCGAAGCAGGCGTCCAGCGCCGAACGGAGCGCCTCGGCGCGGGGATGCCGCGGCAGCGCCACGGCGTCCGCCCGCCAGTGCCGGACGTCCCGCTCCGCCTGCGCGCGTTCCTCGGGGGTGATGGCGACCGGTGCCGGGCGTTCCCCGTTGGCCACCTCGGTCAGCAGGACCGCGGTGGGCCGGGGGTCCACCCCCCACCGGCCGGTGTCGTCGGTGGGCGAGGTCGGTCCGAGGAAGTAGCCCTGCGGCACGGCGAAACCGACGCCCGCGGCGGCGCCCCAACGCACCGAGGTCATGTTCTCCACCGGCACCGGCACGAGCGTCCGCCCGGGCGCCACGTGGTCCCGCCACCCGCCGGCGGTGACGAAGTCGGGCACCTCCGGGCGCCCCACGGCCGGCAGCGGGGTCGGCAGCAGCGGCACCAGGGCGACAGCCAGCGCCACCGCGACCACCGGCCGGACCGGCACGACGCCCAGCCGGGCCGGGACCCGGCCGGAGAGCAACCGGTCCACCACCACCGCGACGAGCACCCCGAGGGCGGCCGTGGTGATCAGCGCGAACCGGGCCACCACCATCGCGTCGACCACCGGCAGGCCGTTCAACAGGCGGAACGGGCCGGGGACCCCGGACCCGCGAACCGCCCAGTTGATCGTGTTGCCCAGCGAGAAGAGCGCGGCCAGCAGCGCCGTGAACCCCAGCACCCGGACCAGGTGCTCCCGCCGCAGCCAGGCCACCGCGGCGACGGCCCCCAGCACCAGCGGCCAGCCGTAGAAGCTGGCCTCCTCGGTCACGTTGGCGGCCAGCCGGCGGTCGCCCTGCGGGCCGCCGCCGAGGGACTCGGTCGCGTAGCTGAAGTAGGAGGCGAGCCGCAGGGCGTACTTGTCGGGGTCGGTGGGGTGCCCGCTGCGGTGCTGCGGGCCCAGGAACTGCATCCAGAGCGGGTAGGCGGTCACCAGCAGGGTCAGCGCGCCGGCGACAGCCAGCACGGCCAGCGCCCGGGGAGCCGCGGCCAGCGCCGCCCGGGGCCGGAACAGCACGTGCCCCAGCAGCGCCATCACGCAGGCCAGGGCGAGGATGAAGAGGATCTCGACGCTGACGAAGAACTGCGCGGAGACCAGCCCGCCGAGGATGAGCCCGTCGCGCAGCGGGCGCCCGCCACGGGTCAGCCGGGCCACCCGCCACACGATGAGCGGGATCAGCCACTGCGCGGTGATGTGCGGGTGACCGTTGCTGTGCGAGACCAGGGCCGGCGCGAAGGCGCAGCAGGCGGCGCCGACCAGCGCCGCCGCGCGGTTGCCGACCACGTGCCGGGAGAGCACCCAGTACCAGGCGAACCCGGTGCCGGCGAGGTTGAGGGTCATCAGCACCAGGTAGGACAGCGAGGCGCCGCCGAGGAGGGTGACCGGCGCGAGCAGGACGCCGGGCAGCTGGATGCCCACGTTGGTCATCAGGTTCACGCCGTCCGGCGCGTTCTGCAACCTCGTGAAGAACGGGTTCTCCAGGTTGGCCACCGCGTGCGCCGCGTGGGCCAGCATCCACTCGTTGAAGTCCTGGTCCGCCGGCTGCGCGCCGAGCACCCGGCCGCGCACGTCGCGCCAGCCCCGGGCGGTCACCCAGAGCGCGCCGGCGAGGAGGACGAGCACGGCGACGAGGTCCGGCCGGCGCCGGCGGGGCTCCCGGGGCGGATCAGCCGGCGCGCGCTCCTCGGCGGCGTGGGTGGACAGGTCGGTCGCCGGGGGTTGCGCTGCGGTCACGGTGCCCGATCCTACTCATGGCGACATGCTCCACAGTGCCCCCGCTCCGGCCACGTCGCCGCGCGCCCCGCGCACCGTCGCCGCCGGCGGCCAAGCCGTGCGGTCAGACCCCCACCTGCCGGGACGGTTCAGGAGCGCCGCCGTGTGTCGGGGCGGGCGGGTGGTCGGGCAGCAGCCGGGAGTAGACGCCGTCGAGCACCTGCGCCTGCGCCTCCCACGTCCACGACTCCAACAACCCCGGACGCTCGTACGCCTCCCGATAACGCCCCGGATCCGCCAACACACCCCGCACCACCCGCACGAAGTCCCCCACATCCTCCGCCCGGAACACCTCACCCTGCCCCGTCGACCGCACCGTCTCCGCCATCGTCCGCACATCACTGACCACCAACGGCAACCGCGCATGCGAATACTCGAAGAACTTCGTGATCAACGCGATCTCATGATTCGGCCAATGATGAATCGGAATGACCCCCACCGAAGCCCCCGACAAGAACGGCACCACCTGATGATGCGGCACGTACGACAACACGTGCACCCGCTCGGCCACCCCCAACTCACCCGCCCGCACCACCAACCCCTTCACGTACGGGGCGGCTGGGCGGGGCACCACCAGCGCCACGTGCGCGCCGGGCAGTTCGGTGAGCGCCTCGACCATGATGCCGAGGCCCCGCTGTTCCGCGGCGGCACCGCTGTAGACCAGCAGCGGCACGTCCGGCCCGATCCCGCAGAGCTGGCGGATGTCGGGCACCCCGTCGCCGCCGCCCGCCGCGTCCGCGCTGCTCGGGGTGTTCAGCACGACGGTGGGCTGCTCGGGCAGGTGGTGCCGCTCGCGCAGCAGGTCGGCCAGCCCGTCGGAGACGGTGAGCACCGCGTCGGCGTACGGGGCGTACTCCCGCTCGTGCGCCGTGTTGGCCGGCAGCCACCGGGGGCTGTCGTTCCAGCGCCGGATGCCGGGCAGGAACTCGTGGGCGTCCCAGACCAGCGCGACGCGCCGGCCCTTGGCGGCGGCCCGCAGCTTGGCCCGCGCGCCGACGCCGAGCATCCGGAAGTCGTTGGCGTGGATCAGGTCCGGCCGCAGCTTGTCGACCACCGGCCCGTAGGCCAGCTCGAAGTCCCACAGCGCCGGGTCGAGCCGGCGCCAGGCGCGGTCGCCGGCCACCGTCTGCCAGAACCGGGTGTAGAGCTTGTCCACGGGGGTGGCCAGGTCCTTGCGTACCTCCTGGGCCCGGCTGAGCTGGCGTCGACGCAGCGACACCCAGCGGCGCGACACCTTCGTCGCCAGCAGCTCGCCCCGCAGCAGCTGCCGGCTCAGCGTCAGCCCGGCGGAGGAACGCCCCTCCCCCCGGGCCTGGCTCAGCGCGCCGAGCCGCGCCTCCAGATCGGCGCGGCGGGCGCGCACCTCCTGCTCGCGCCGGGCGGCGATCCCGGTGGGCGGGTAGGCGAGCGGGCCGCGCACCCAGTGGCGGCGGAACTCGTGCGGCGGCCGGGCGAGCGACGTGGTCATCGGCAGCAGCCGGACCTCGGCCCCGCCGAGCTGCCAGGTCTGCACCTTGCCGGTCGCCGAGCGGCCCAGCAGGACCACGTCCCAGCCGGCCTCGGCCGCCGAGGCGGCGGTCTTCTGCACCCGGGAGTCGCCCTCGACGCCGTTGTCCACGAGCATGACCACCCGGCCCCGGGTGGCGGGGGCGGCCGGTCCGGCGGCGCCGTCGGTCATGGGTGCCTCCTCGGTCTGTGCGGCCCCCTCGGGCCCCGGCGAGTGTACGGCAGCGGCAGCCGCCCGGACGCCACGCGCCCGGTGCGCCGGGGCGGTCGACGGGGCCGCCCGGGGCACTAGCATGGCCCGGTGACCGCCTCCCACCCTGTCAACGTCGCGCCTCCCGTCGGGGCCGGCCCCGCACCGTCGCCGGCCCCGCACCGGTCGGACGGAACCGTCGCCACCGCGGGCCCGGAGGGCCGGACCGGCGGGGCACCACCGCGCGAGTACGGGCTGGACGCGCTGCGGTCGTGGCGATCTGCGGCGTGGTGGCGATCCACGTCTTCGGCGTCATCGTCGGCCAGGACGACCTGCGCGGCAACCTGGGCTGGTGGGTCGCCACCGCGATCGACATCGGGGCGATCTGGACCGTGCCCGCGTTCATCATGATCAGCGGCGCGTTCGTGCTCGACCCGCGGGCGCACCGGGCCGGCCCGGCCGCGTTCTACCGCAAGCGGTTCGCCCGGATCCTCCCCGCCATGATCGTCTGGCACGTGGTGTACGTGGTCGTGGTGCGGATGGCGATGCGGGGCGAGGAGATGAGCCTCACCCTGCTCACCCGGTTGCTGATCGACGGCAAGGTCTTCACCGCGCTGTACTTCCTCTGGCTGATCGCCGGGCTCTACGTGCTCGCGCCGGTCCTCGCGCCGTTCCTGCACGCCGGCGGGCGGCACCGCGCGCTGGTCACCGCCGGGGTGGCGCTGGGCTGGACCATGGTCGCGTACATGATCCCGGGCATCGCCCTGATCCTGGGCGACTCCCGGCCGAACATCCTGACCAGCTGGAACCGGTGGTGGCCGTACGTCGGGTTCTTCATCGCCGGTTGGGCCCTGCGCCGGGTGGTGCTCAACCGGCTCTGGACGGCGCTCGCCCTGCTCGGCGCCGGCCTGCTGCTGGCCGAGGCGATCTGGCAGTTCGGGGTGGCGCCCCAGCACCGCCTGCTCCAGGCCACCTTCCCGGTGATGGCGACCGGCACGCTGGTCGCCGCGGCCACCCTGCTGATCTTCATGGCCTCGGTGAGCATCGGGTCCCGGGTCACCTGGCGCCCCGCGGTGGGCCGCCTGGTGACCCGCCTCTCCGACGCCTCGTTCGGGGTGTTCCTGATCCACCTGCTGGTCTTCGAGGTCTTCCGGCAGCTGATCCCCGACGTGGAGGCCGGGCGGTCGCTGGAGGTCATCGGGCTGACCTACCCGGCCGTGCTGGTGATCTCCTTCGCCGTCTCCATGGTGGCGGCCCGGATCCCGTACGTGCGGGCGGTCTTCTGACCGGCACCCGCCGGCACCGACGGCGGCCCGGACGATTCCGATCGTCCGGGCCGCCGTCGTTCGTGGGTCGGGGCCGCTACGCCGACGGCCGCCCGCTCCCCGCGTGGGTGGGGAACGGGCGGCCGTCGCGTCGGAGCGGCGTGGCCTCAGCCGAGGAACGAGGTGAGCTGGCGGGCCGTCCAGGTGCCGTCGTGGTAGGTGCGGGCGTACTCGGCCGAGGCGAGACCGATCTTGGCGGTCGCCTCCCGGTCGTCGAGCAGGGACTCGACGACCGTGGTGAGGTCGGTCGGGGTGGCGTTGACGATCGGCAAGTCGCCGCCGACGGTCTTGGTGACCTGCTCGCTGAGGTAGGCCACCACCGGCTTGCCGGCGGCCATCGCCTCCACGGCGAAGGTGCCGAAGCTGCCGGTGGTGAACTGGTCGAGCACCAGGTCGCAGTCGCGGACCAGCTCGCGCATCTCCGCCCAGGCGACCCCCTCGGCCAGCCGCAGCTCGATGACGCCCCGGTCGTGCAGGGCCTGCATCGCCGGCAGGATCCGGTCGGTGCCCTTGGTCCACCGCTTGGAGGGCGCGTGCAGCACCAGCGGGCGGGCCCGCTGCATCACCGGCCGGTCACACGCCCACGCGTCGACGTCCACCACCAGCGGGGCCCACGTCGCCCACGGCAGGTCCTCGAGCAGGTCCGGCGTGGTCACGAAGGCCGGCAGCCCGGACTCCTCGGCCACCCGGCGGTTGCGCTCGGCCTTCTTGCGCAGCTTCGCCGCGATGCCGTCGGGGGCGTCCCGGAACAGGGAGAACTCGTGCCGCTGCTGGTGCCGGTCCGGGTGCCGGATCTCGCTGCCGTGCGCCAGCAGCGCGACCTTGATCCCGGCCTTACGCAGTGCCGGCAGGTCACCCTCGATGTTGTCGCCGTTGAGCTGGCCGAACAGCGGCATGAACGCGTCCACCAGCACGTGGGTGTACTGGCTGAGCACCCGGTTGAGCTGCTCCAGTTGGAAGTCGAGCTCCGGCTGGCGCAGCGAGTCGAGGTAGACGTCCGCCGGGTAGTCGAACGAGCCGGGCAGCTTGTTCATCACCACCTGCACCGACACGTCGGCGTTGTCCCGGCAGATGGCCCGGGCGAAGGCGGCGGCCTGACCGGCGTAGTTGGCCGGGCCGAGGCCGAGGCGGATCGACGTCTCACCGAGTTCGCGCCAGCCGCCCAGGGGCCGCGGCTCGGCGGTGCCCGCCGACGGCGCGGTGACCGGGCGCTCCTGCACCGTCCAGGGCACCTCGCGCGGGCCGGCCGGCGCGACGCCGGAGAGGTCCCGGTAGAGCTGGAGCAGCTTGCCGCTCTGCCGCTCCCAGGACAGCTCGTCGAGGATCGGCTCGGTGATGTGCGCGGCCAACTCGGCCCGGCGGGCGGTGGCCCGCTGCGTCGCCGCCACGAAGCCCGCCACGTCGCCGGAGGTGAAGGTCTCCCCGATGTCGTGCCCCTCCACGAACGCCCGGACCACCTGCACGTCGCTCGTGACCAGGGGAAGGCCGGCGTGCAGGTACTCGGAGACCTTCGTCGGCAGGGACAGCTCGCAGTTCGGGGTCCGCTGGAACGGGATCAGGCCGAGGTCGGCGGAGCTGAGGTAGTCGGCGACCTCGTACGGCGCGACGTAGGGGACCACGTGCACCCGGTCGCGCGTGCCGGCCGCCTCGGCGCGGGCGAGCAGGTCCTCCAGCAGCGGGGTCATCCGGCCGCTGACCAGGGCCAGGTGGTGCTCCGGCAGCTGCGGCAGCGCCGCGATGACGGTGTCCAGCCCGCGTTCCTTGCCGATCCAGCCCGCGTACACCATCAGGGGCACGCCCTCGGCGACGCCGGCGCGCTCCCGTACGGAGGCGGTCACGCTGCCGCTGCGGATGCCCTCGCGCACCGGCGAGTTCCCCACCACCATCGGGGTCTTCGGCAGCCCGTACTCGGTCTGCAGCTTCTCCGCGATCTGCTCGGAGACGGTGACCACCGCGTCGGCCCGGCCGATGAACTCCCGCTCGGCGGCCCGCACGCCACTGGCCTGCTGCGGCTTGGGCCAGGCGACGCCCTGCACGTACTCGTGGGCGTCGTAGAGCCAGACGCAGCCGCGCCCGCGCGCCCGCAACCGCGCGGCGCTCATCGCCGCCGTCGGGATGGTGTTGATGTCGTTGGCGTGGATGACGTCCGGTTCCAGCTCCTCGAGCACCGGCCCGAACGCCAGGTCGATGTCGACAAGCGTCGGCCAGTCGGTCCGCCAGTCGCCGGTCGGCGGCAGCGGCTGGGTGCTGTGGAACTGTTCCCAGCCCCACGCCCGCAGCCGGAACTGGTGGACCGCCTCGTGCGCGCGCAGCCAGGCGCGCGGCGGAGGGTTGCGCTTCGCCGTCTGCGACCGGAGCCAGGCCTGGTGCGAGGCGCGGTAGCGGGCCAGGGCGGACTTGTCCGGGATGCCGAACTGCGTCAGGGTGCGGCGGATCCGGTGCTCGCGGGCGGGCCGACGGGACAGGGTCTGCGGCACCGGAACCCGGATGACCTGGATCGGTCCCATGGCGGACCGCTCCGGCTCGCCCTTCTTGCGGCTGCTCCGGCCCACCAGGACCACGTCCCAGCCGTCCCGGGCGGCGGCGATGGCGGTCTTCTGTACGCGGGAGTCGCCGGTGATGCCGTTGGCGACCAGTACGACGAGCCGCGGCGCTCGGCGGGGCGTTGACATGCGCTGTCCTTAGGTGGGAGGAGGGCTGGCGGTGCGGGGTGCCGGACCGCGGCCCGCCGGACGCGGACCGCGGTCGCCCACGTCAGCGGGTGGGAACGGTGTCCCCCGCCGGGGACGCGGTGCCCGTACCCACGGTGATCGTGCTGCCGTCGGTCGCGGAGCGCAGGACGGCGCCGGCCACCTCGACCGTACGCAGGCCCTGGCGCAGGGTCACGATGTCGCTCTCCTTGCCCTCGACCGCGTCCCGGAAGCGCTCGTGCTCGACCAGCAGCGGCTCCCGCTTCGGGATCGCGTAGCGCACCATGTCGCCCTCGGCGACGCCCCGGAACGCGCGCAGCGCCTCCCACTCGGTGTCGATGGCGCCGTTGGCGTAGAAGGTGAGGTCGGCGGTGAGGGTGTCGGCGACGAAGCAGCCCCGGTCACCGGTGATCACCGTGGACCGCTCCTTGAGCGGGCTGAGCCAGTTGACGAGGTGGTTGACCATGGTGCCGTCGGCGAGCTGCCCCACCACGGCGACCATGTCCTCGTGCAGCCGGCCGCTGCGGGAGACCGTCCGCGCCGACACCGAGGTGTATTCCTGGCCGGTCACCCAGCTGGTCAGGTCGATGTCGTGGGTGGCCAGGTCCATCACCACGCCGACGTCGGCGATGCGGTGCGGGAAGGGGCCCTGCCGGCGGGTGACGACCTGGTAGACCTCGCCCAGCTCGCCCGCCTCCAGCCGCGTGCGCAGGTTCTGCAGGGCCGGGTTGTAGCGCTCGATGTGCCCCACCCCGGCCACCAGGCCGGCGGCCTCGAAGGCCTCCACGAGCCGTACCGCCGCGTCCACGCTCTGCGCGAGGGGCTTCTCGATCAGGGCGCTGACGCCGTTGGCGGCCAGCTCCAGGCCGACCTGCTCGTGCAGCGCCGTCGGGCAGGCCACCACCGCGTAGTCGACGCCGAGGGCGAGCAGGTCGCCGAGCTCGGGCACGACCGGCGCGCGCAGCGTGCCGGTCGTGTCGCCGGCCGGGTCGACGATGCCGACCAGCTCGACGCCGTCCAGGCCGGCGAGGACGCGGGCGTGGTTGCGGCCCATCGCGCCGAGGCCGATCAGGCCGGCGCGCAGCTTGCGGCCGGCGCTCACCGGGCACCCCCGGCCAGGTTCGCGCCCTCGGCGATGCGCTCCAGCTCGGCCTCGGTCAGCGAGGGGTGCACCGGCAGGGAGACGACCTCGGCGGCGGCGCGCTCGGTCTCCGGCAGGTCCCAGGGACCGGGCTTGCCGTCCTCGGTCAGGTAGGGCTTGAGCCGGTGGATCGGGGTCGGGTAGTAGACGGCGTTGCCGATGCCCAGCTCGGTCAGGCGCTGCTGGGCGGCGTCCCGGTCGCCCTGCACCCGCACCGTGTACTGGTGGTAGACGTGCCTGGCGGCGTCGGCGACCGGCGGGGTGACCATGCCGGTGATCTTCGAGTCGAGGAACTTGGCGTTGGCCCGGCGCTGCTCGGTCCACTCGCCGAGCTGGCCCAGCTGGACCCGGCCGATGGCCGCGGCGACGTCGGTCATCCGCATGTTCGCGCCGACGATCTCGTTGGCGTACCGCTGCTCCATGCCCTGGTTGCGCAGCAGCCGCAGGGTGCGGGCCAGCTCGGCGTCGCCGGTGCTGACCATGCCGCCCTCCAGGGCGTGCATGTTCTTCGTGGGGTAGAAGCTGAAGCAGCCGGCGGTGCCGAAGGCGCCCACCGGGGTGCCGTGCAGCGCGGCGCCGTGCGCCTGGGCGGCGTCCTCGACGACGGCCAGGCCGTGCCGCTCGGCGATCGCCATGATCCGGTCCATCGCGGCGGGGTGGCCGTAGAGGTGGACCGGCATGATCGCCACGGTGCGCGGGGTGACCGCGGCGGCGACCGCCTCCGGGTCGAGGCAGAAGCTGCCCGGCTCGATGTCCACGAAGACCGGCTCGGCGCCGACCAGCCGGACGGCGTTCGCGCTGGCCGCGAAGGAGAACGACGGCACGATGACCTCGTCACCCGGGCCGAAGCCGAGGGCCATGAGGGTGAGCTGCAGGGCGGAGGTGCCCGAGTTCACCGCGACACAGTGCCGCCCGGCGACCAGCTCGCCGAACTCCTCCTCGAAGGCCGCGACCTCGGGACCCTGCACCACCCGGCCGCTGCGGAGCACCCGGACAGCCGCTTCGATCTCGGCGTCGCCGATGATCGGCCGCGCTGGGGGAATGAACTCTGGGTGCGGCCCAGCCATGGGGCATCCTCCTGTGTCAGATGGTGCTCGGGTGGGGGTTCGGGGTGCGATACTAGCCCGTTGCGAATCAGGCCGAGACCGACGAGGTCAACGTTCACGCACCGGCCCGGTGGGGTTCAGAAGCGGTCAGGGACCGGGTGTCCCACACCGCTGGCTCGTCGAGGGACGGACCGGTACATGCTACCCGCAGGGCCGCGACGATCGCCGCGGCCATGCGCGTGATCTCCGGCGTGTCAAGAGGTGTCCGGGAAATGGCCAGCCGCCAGTAGACCGGCCCGACGATCAGATCCGCCGCGCCGCGCCGGTCGGCTCCCGCCGGCAGCTCGCCCCGCTCGACCGCCCGGCCGATCACGAGCTCGCCGACCCGGTCCTGGTAGCCGGTCAGCGCCCGCTGGAGGGTCTCGGCGATCTGCGGGTTGCGCGCCGCCTCGGCGAGCAGGTCCGGGATGATCTGCGAGGCGAGCGGGTGGCGTAGCGCACCGGCGGCCACGAGCAGCAGCAGCTCCACGTCCCCGTGCAGGCTCCCGGCGTCCACCATCGGCAGCTTGCGCCCGGCGACCGCGGAGACCATGTCCAGCACCAGCTCGAGCTTGGAGCGCCACCGGCGGTAGATCGCCGTCTTGCTGACCCCGGCCCGCCGGGCCACCGCCTCAATCGACAACCGTCCGTAGCCGACCTCCGCCAGCTCCTGCGTGACCGCGCGGCGGATGGCCGTGGTGATGTCGTCACGGAGCACCGCCGCACCGGCCGGCACCCGCCTCTTATCGGTCTTCACGTGCAACAATGTAGCGCAGCGACGGTACGGTTGCGTCCCGACGTGTTTTCCACTACGGTTCGCCCGGCGACGAGGCGGCGCTCCGCACTGGCCACGCTCTCCCGTCGTCGCGCGCAACCCGTTGGCACGAAAGAGATCGGAGCGCCTAACCATGGCCAACACCACGGTGGCGGACCCGGATGCCGGGCTCACCGGGGCCCAGCTCGCCCAGCGCTACGGTCTCCGGTTCGCCGGCGAACGGCCGTCCCTGGGCGAATACGCGGGGCAGCTCTGGCACTACCGGCACTTCATCGCCGCGTACGCCAACGCCAAGCTGGTGGCGTCGTTCAGCAACGCCCGGCTGGGACAGCTGTGGCAGGTGCTCACCCCGCTGACCAACGCGGCGGTCTACTACCTGATCTTCGGCGTGGTGCTGGAGCAGGACAGGACCCCGAACTTCATCGCCTACCTCTGCACCGGTCTGTTCATCTTCAACTTCACCCAGACCGCGGTGCAGAACGGCACGCAGTCGATCACCAGCAACCTGGGCCTGATCCGGGCCCTGCACTTCCCCCGGGCCTGCCTGCCGCTGGCCGTGACGATCACCCAGTTCCAGCAGCTGCTCGGCTCGATGGTGGTGCTCCTCCTCATCGTGCTGGTGACCGGCGAACCGATCACCCTGGCCTGGCTGATGCTGCCGCCGGCGATCCTGCTCCAGACGGTCTTCAACGCCGGGCTCACCATGGCGATGGCCCGGATGGGCTCGAAGCTGGCGGACCTCAAGCAGGTCATGCCCTTCGTCATGCGCGCCTGGATGTACGGCTCGGGGGTGCTCTACAGCGTGGATCTCTTCAGCGAGCAGCTGCCCTCCTGGGCCTCCCGGCTGGTCGAGCTCAACCCGGCGCTGGTCTACATCGAGCTGGCCCGGGTCTCGCTGCTGGAGAACACCCCGACGCTCAGCTCCTCCCTGCTCCAGCTCTGGGTGACGGCGCTGGGCTGGGCGATCGTGATGGGCGTCGGAGGTTTCATCTACTTCTGGCGAGGCGAACAGGAGTACGGCCGTGGTTGAGCACTTCGAGTCCTCCAACGACGTGACGGTGACGCTGCCCAAGGTGCAGGAGCGCATCCCCACCGTGGTGGTGGACGACGCACACGTCATCTACCGGATCCACAAGGGCGCCGGCGGGGGCGGTGGCCCGGTCGGCGCGCTCAAGCGGATCATGAGCCGCACCTCGGCGCCGAACGTCCGGGAGGTGCACGCGGTCAAGGGGGTCAGCTTCACCGCGTACCGGGGCGAGGCGATCGGTCTGATCGGCAGCAACGGCTCCGGCAAGTCGACCATGCTGCGCGCCATCGCCGGCCTGCTGCCGGTCAACCGCGGCGCGGTCTACACGCAGGGGCAGCCGTCGCTGCTCGGCGTCAACGCGGCCCTGCTCAACGACCTCTCCGGCGAGCGCAACGTCGTGCTGGGCTGCCTGGCCATGGGCATGTCACCCGAGGAGGTGCAGCGGCGGACCCCGGAGATCATCGACTTCTCCGGCATCAACCAGCGGGGCGACTTCGCCTCGCTGCCGATGCGCACCTACTCCTCCGGCATGGGGGCCCGGCTGCGCTTCTCCATCGCCGCGGCCAAGAAGCACGACGTGCTGCTCATCGACGAGGCCCTCGCCACCGGCGACAAGATCTTCCGCAAGCGCAGCGAGCGGCGGGTGCGGGAGCTGCGGGAGGGCGCCGGCACGGTGTTCCTCGTCAGCCACCAGCTCTCGTCGATCCGGGACACCTGCGAGCGGACGATCTGGCTGGAATCGGGCGTCCTGCGCATGGATGGCCCGACCGACGAGGTCGTCCGCGAGTACGAGGCGTTCAGCGGCAAGTAGCGCCCCGGCGCACGTACGGCACCCGCCCGGTGCCGGCCGACCGCGTCGCCCCGTGGGGGCGGCGCGGTCCCCGCGTTAAGGTTCATCCGGTCGCCGCGCGGGCGGAACCCTCTGTCCACGCACCCTGAGAGTGAGGCTTCGGCAATGACGCAGGACCACACCGCTGGCCCGGACGCCGCACCGGAAGATCCGGCGCCGTGGCGGCCCTCGCGGACGGTGGCGGTGGTGCTGGCCGGCGGCACCGGGACCCGGCTGGGCCTCGGCATCCCGAAGCAGTTACTGAAGATCGCCGGTAAGCCGATCATCGAGCACACCCTGGCGGTCTTCGAGGCGGCGCCCGAGATCGACGAGATCGTCGTGCTGATGGCCACCGGCCACGTCGCCGACGCCCAGCAGATCGTCGACAAGGCCGGCTTCCGCAAGGTCACCAAGGTGATCGAGGGCGGCGACACCCGCAACGCCACCACCCGGATCGCGCTCGACGCCGTCGGCGAGGGCGACTGCAACATCCTCTTCCACGACGCGGTGCGGCCCCTGGTGAGCGGCCGGATCGTCCGGGAGTGCGTGAACGCGCTCTGGACGTACTCGGCGGTCGACGTGGCCATCCCGTCGGCCGACACGATCGTCCAGGTCGACGAGGACGACTGCATCACCGACATCCCGGTGCGCTCCTCGCTGCGCCGGGGCCAGACGCCGCAGGCGTTCCGCTCGGGCACCATCCGCGAGGCCTACCGGCTCGCCGAGGGCGACCCGCACTTCGCCGCCACCGACGACTGCGGCGTGGTGCTGCGCTACCTGCCCGGCACGCCGATCAAGGTCATCGACGGCTCCGACGAGAACATCAAGGTCACCCACCCGGTCGACGTGCACCTGGCGGACAAGCTGTTCCAGCTCGCCGCCGCGCAGGCGCCCCGGGTGACCGACGAGCGCAGCTACACCGAGGAGCTGACCGGCCGGACCATCGTGATCTTCGGCGGCAGCTACGGCATCGGCCACGACCTCGCCGAGCTGGCCCGCCGCTACGGCGCGCAGGTCTTCCCGTTCAGCCGCTCCAGCACCGGCACCCACGTCGAGCGCGCCGAGGACGTCGAGGCGGCGCTGAAGACCGCCTTCGAGGCCACCGGTCGGATCGACCACGTGGTGGTCACCGCCGGCATCCTGGAGAAGGGCGCCCTCGCCGAGATGGACCAGGAGACCATGGACCGGGTGCTCCAGGTCAACTTCGTGGGGCCGGTCATCGTGGCCCGCCAGTCGCTGCCCTACCTCCAGCAGACCAAGGGTCAGCTGCTGCTCTACACCTCCAGCTCCTACACCCGGGGCCGGGCCCGCTACGCGCTCTACTCCTCCACGAAGGCGGCCCTGGTCAACCTCACCCAGGCGCTCTCCGACGAGTGGGCGGAGTTCGGCGTACGGGTCAACTGCGTCAACCCCGAGCGGACCGCGACCCCGATGCGCACCAAGGCGTTCGGCGAGGAGCCGGAGCACACCCTGCTCGCCGCCGAGACCGTCGCCCGGTCGTCGCTGGACGTGCTGATCTCGGACCTGACCGGTCAGGTCATCGACGTGCGCCGCGCGCCGGGCGAGGTGCCGGCCCAGCCGGGGCCGGCGCGGGTGGAGCGGGACGCCAGCCCGGTCGACGCCGGCTGACGCGGATTTCGGGCCACGGCGGGAAACGGAGCCGACATGCGTGGTGACCTGGTTCGGAAGCTGCTCGCCCGCGCGCTGGCCACCGGCCTGGCGGTGCTGGCGTTCCTCGTCGTCGCGCTGACCGGCGCGACCGGCTGGGGGCTGGGGCTGGCCGTGGCCGCCCTCGCGGCGGCCACCTGGGAGCGGCGGGTGCGGCCGGGCGCCGACAACGCCGCCGAGACCGCGCTGGTCGCGGCGGCGATCCTGGTCGGGTACGCCCGCCGCCTCGACGCCGGCTTCGATCCCGCGCTGGCCGTCATCGCCCTGGTCCTGCTGGGGCTGGTGCTGCTGGTCAACCCGCTGCGGGACGCCGGCGGCCTGGAGGTGCGCGCCGCGAACCTGCCGGTGCGCTCCTGGACGCCGCTGGTCGCCGCCCGCCTCGGCGACGCCCTGGCGGGGCTGCTCGCCCTGCTGGCGCTGGCGGCCGTCGCGGGCCTGCCGGCCGGTGGCGCGCTGGCGGCGGTCGCCCTGGTCGCCGCCGGTGCCGCGGCGGTCGGGCTGGACCTGGTCCGGCGCCGCTTCCGGCCGGGCGCCGGCGGCTCGGCGGTGTCCCGCGCGCTGCGCCGGCACCGGCCCGAGTTCCTGCTCCACTTCTCCGCGCCGCCCGGCTCGGAGTACCAGGTCACCATGTGGCTGCCGTACCTGGAGCGGATCGGCCGGCCGTTCCTGGTGATGGTGCGCGAGCCGGAGTTCCTGCCGTTGATCGCGGCCGCCACCAGCGCGCCCGTGGTCTACTGCCCCACCACCAGGGCGATGGACGAGGCGCTGGTGCCGAGCCTGCGGGTGGCGTTCTACGTCAACCACGGCGCGAAGAACAGCCACTGCATCCGCTTCACCCAGCTGACCCACGTCCAGCTGCACCACGGCGACAGCGACAAGGCCCCCAGCGCCAACCCCGTCTCGGCGATCTTCGACCGGATCTTCGTCGCCGGCCAGGCCGCCATCGACCGGTACGCCCGCGCCGGGGTGGACATCCCGGCGGAGAAGTTCGTCGTCGTCGGCCGCCCGCAGGTCGAGTCGATCGAGGTACGCCCCGAGCCGGCGCACGGCCGGACCAACCCGACCGTGCTCTACACGCCGACCTGGACCGGGCACAACGCGGACGCGAACTACTGCTCCCTGCCGGTGGCCGAGACGCTGCTGCGCCGGCTGCTCGACCGGGGCGCGACGGTGATCCTGCGCGCCCACCCGTACACCTCCCAGAACCCGGCCTCCGCCCGGCAGTTGGGCCGGCTCACCGAGCTGCTGGCCGCGGACCGGGCCCGCAGCGGCCGGCAGCACGTCTTCGGCGCCGCCGCCAGCCGCGAGCTGACCCTCACCGAGTGCGTGAACCGCTCGGACGCGCTGATCTCCGACGTGTCCGGAGTGATCTCCGACTACCTCTACTCCGGCAAGCCGTACGCGGTCACCGACATGGTGGACTCCGGCGACCGGTTCTGTGAGCAGTTCCCGCTCGCCGGGTCGGGCTACGTGCTGCGGCGCGACATGTCCAACGCGGACGAGGTGCTGACCGCGCTGCTGGACACCGATCCGCTGGCCCCGGCGCGGTGGGCCACCCGGAGCCGCTACCTGGGCGACTTCCCCGCCGAGTCGTACGCCGAGGCGTTCCTGGAGGCCGCGCGGCGCCAGCTCGACGGGGAGTGGAACGCACCTGCCCCGCGCGCCGGCGGGGCCGGCCTGCCGCTCGACCCGGACGAGGCGACGCTCTCCCCCGCCACCTGACGCCGCCCAGGGTGGGGAACGGTCAGCGGTAGGGGTCGACGAGGTCCAGGACCGCCTCGGGGGCCTCGACGTGGGCGTTGTGCCCGAGGCCGGGCAGGGTGGCGACCGGCACGCCCAGCTCCTTGAGCTGGGCGTCGGTGACCATGGGGTCGTGCTCGCCGCGGGCCAGCAGCACGGGCACGTCGGTCGCGGCCAGCAGGGCGGGCAGGTCCGGCGCGCCCACGCCGAACGCGGCCGGGTCCATCGCCAGCCGCCAGCGGCCGTCGACCTGCCGCAGCCCGGCCTCCACGACGGGATGGTCCGGGGCGAAGAGCCCGGTCAGGCCGGCCACCCGCAGGTAGCGGCGGGCGGCCTCGTCCCGGCTGGCGAACCAGGTCACCGGCCGGGCCGCCAACTCACCCGCCTTCGCCAGCTCCGCCGGCGACCAGACGGCCTTGATGCCGAGCCCGACCACGGCGTCGACGGGCAGCCCGGCGCTGCGGGCGGCCAGTGCCAGAGCGACCACCCCGCCGAGGGAGTGCCCCAGCACGACGAGCCGGTCCCCCGCCGCGAGCCCCGCGGCGATCCGCGCGGCCAGCCCCGGGAACGAGTACTCCGGCAGCGGCGGCGACCAGCCGTGGCCGGCGAGGTCCGGCGCCAGCCACCGTCCCGCCCACCGACGCTCGAGCAGCGGCGCCCAGGGCAGCCACACGTCGCCGGTCGCACCCATGCCGTGCAGCAGCAGGAGCACCCGCCGGCCGTCCCGGTCACCCGATTCATCGATCATGGGCGCAGTGTGCCACCCACCGGACGCCGTGGGCGAGGGCCGTGACCCGGACACGACATCGGGCGTCGGCCCCGGAATCCGGGGGCCGACGCCCGACGGTGTCGCTCAGGCGGAGTAGCCGCGGGTGGCCGCCCAGTTCGCCAGGGCGATGGTGCTGATCCAGTACGAGGCGGTCGCCGGGTTCGCCGAGTCGGCGATCTTCACCAGCCGCCCCTCGTCCTGGTAGCCGACCACGGCGATGTAGTGGCCGCCGGGGAAGGAGTGCCAGCCGCCGTCGGTGTCCGTGGCGCTGCCGGCGACGTTGACCACGACGCCCCGCCCGTCGGCGATGGCCGCGACGACGTCAGCCTGGAGCCGGTCCATCTGGGCCGGGGTGGCCGCGCCACCAGGGATCATCCGAGTCCGGTACGGGTCGCCCTTCACCACCGCGTTCAGCACGCGGGTGGTGTCCTGGGCCGAGTCGGTGCCCATCTGGTCGGTACCCAACTGGGCACCGAGGGCGTCCTGGCTGCGCGCGATGCCGGCGGCGCTGAGGGCGTGCCGGACGGCCGCCGGACCACAGTTGTAGAAGGTGGTCTGGGCCTGGTAGTCGTAGTCCAGGGTCTTGGCGGCCGGGGGCTTCGGCGGCTCCGGCTTGCGGGTCAGGTCCGGGTCCGGGGCGGCGCTGGAGGCGCGGGCCGACGGGGCCGCGCTGGACGCGGCCGGGGCGGCGCTGGACGGGGCGGTCGCGGCCCTGGCCTGGCTGCGCGAGGCCGCGGTGTCGTCCCGCAGTTCGGTCGCGGCCACCGGGGCCTGCGCGGCGGCGGGGGCCTCGTCGGCTCCGGCCAACAGCGCGCCCGTGCCCGACGCCAGCACGAGCGCCGCGGCGGACGCGGCGGCCAGCTGGTACGGGCGCTCGGACGTGAGGCGACGCAGCTGTCGCTTGAGGTGGTGCTTCACGGTTTCCTCCACGGGCTGGGGGCGAGCGGCCGTCGGTCCGCGCCGAGGGCAGGGCGGACCGACCGCGCGGACGGGCGTCCGGGCGGGTGGTGGACCACTCAGGGGATGCGCCCGGGATGCCGGGCGACGGACGGTGACCGGTGGGTCAGCTCGTGACCTGCGGGCGGACGAGCGCGGGCACCGCGGCGCCGTGGAGACGGCGGAACAACCGAGGGGTGGACGGGTGTGGCATGGGGATGGAACTCCTTCCGACACCGCCGACCGGGTTAGCTGACGGATTCGGGCGGGAAGAACGCCCTACCACGGGCCCACGGCCCACGGATTCACCCCAACAAGCACTGGGTCCCCGGTTCGTCGTTCACGATTAGGCGGGTCGGCGCGGCGTCGCCTCTGGGCGATCGGGTACCGCACCGGACGCGCCGACATTACTGGCCGGTCCGCGCCCTGCCAACCCCGTCCCACCTGCCTAAACCTTGATCGGGAGACGGTTTTTGCGGGCACTTCGCCACTGACACGACTCAATGGGACGACCGTTTATGCGGGCGCCTCCGGGTGACAACGGGACGAGTGGCGGACATCGGCGCCGAAACCCCGGCGGGAATCAGCCGGGCCGCGCCGGATGACCGATTCGCCGACGTGGTGACCGGCGTCACGGAAACGGTCGGGATTTCGTCGGCGGACACTCCGGCCGCCGGGCCGAGCAGGCTGACGCTCGCAGATGTCGAGCACCCGCTCCCGGTCGGCGCGAGTCGACGTACGCCGGTCGGTGGTCGTCGTGCGGGTCGGCGGCCCGGGGGCGCGGCACGGCGTTGCCCCGCTCCCCCGGCGGCGTCGCCCCGGGGCCGCCGGGGTGCGTCCCGGCGTCGCCCCCGTCACGGGGCGTCGCCCGGGCCGGCCTGCGCGGGGTGAGCAACCGCATCATCGGCGTCTCGACGACGCGGTGCAACAGACCGGCCAGGGCCAGGTTGACCAGCAGGAAGCCGAGCACCACCACCGGCCCCCACCAGCCGGTGAAGCCGACGCCCCAGTCGCCGGTGAGCCGCAGGACGGTGATCATCACCAGGACGTGCACCAGGTAGAAGGCGAAGGAGACCTCGCCCAGCCAGACCATCGGACGGGACCGCCACGGCGAGCGCCGCCCGCGCACGTCCGCGTCCGCCGCCGCGGCGATGACCAGGACGTACGCCACCGAGAGCAGCGCCGCCCACAGTTCGGCGCGGACCCACTGCGCGGCGACCACCCACGTCGCTACGAAGACCAGGCTGGCCAGCGGCAGGCCCGGCCCACGCCACCGGCCGCGCCGCATCAGCTCGGCGGCGGCCACGCCCATCCAGAACTCCAGCGACCGCACCGGCGGGAAGACCTGGGTGAACCACCAGCGGCTCTCCTCCGGCACCAGCGCCTGGGCCGGCCAGAGCGCCAGGATGAGCAGCGGCACCGCGACCACGACGGCCCACAGCGCCCACGGTCGGGCCCGGCGGATCAGCGGCAGCGCCAACGGCAGGCAGAGGTAGAAGAAGAACTCGCAGGACAGCGACCAGCTGACGGTGTTGATGCTGTAGAAGTGGCCCGGCCGGGGGTCCCACGCCTGGAGGAGGAACAGGTTCTCCACCGCGACGAACCGGTCCACCGGGTCGGCGAACCAGGCCGCGACCGCCAGGGCTGCCACCCACAGCACCACGTGGCTCGGCCAGATCTTGGCCACCCGGCGCCGCCAGAACGCCCGACGGGTGTCGGTGGGTCGGGCCGACCAGACCAGCACGAAGCCGCTGAGGATGAAGAAGAACTGCACGCCCGACAGGCCGAGGGCGAAGGCCCAGTCCACGACGGCCTTCTGGCCGGGCTCGGCGATGATGCCCATCGTCGCGACGTGGAACCCGAAGACGAGCAGGGCGGCGACCCAGCGCAGCCCGGTCAGCGACGGCAGGCGGCTGGCCGGGGACGCGGGCCGGACGGCCGGCGCGGCGGTCGCGGCGTCGTTCATGCCGGCATCCCGACGATCCGCAGGGTCACCAGCACGTACGTCTCCTCCTCGACCCCGTCCTCAGGCGCCCCGAGGGGCCCCGTGGCGGCCCACCGGTCGGCGCCGCCCCGCCGGGCACCCTACCCGCCGGACCTGAGGCTCTGTTCCGTCCCGTCCGCGAGTGCCCGTTCTGTCCGGTGCCGAAATCCCCGCTCCTCCCATCCCTCGGTGACCGTTCCGTCCCCGCCCGTGACGACAGCGGCGGCCATCCGGGTTCCGGTCGATCGGTGGCTAGTATTCCCAGACCCGAAGGTGACGAGAGGCGGGGACGAATGCACCAGCGGATCCTGATGCGGGCGAAGAAGGGCCCGTTCGACGTCTACTCGCCGGAGGAGACGCACGAACGGAACTGGATCGGCGAGAACAACGGCAACCTCGTCTTCAGCCACGCCGCCCACAAGCTCCTGCGCACCGCCACCGCCGAGATCACCTCGACCGAGTTCAGGATCAACCCACGCGACGCCGACATGATCAACGAACGCTACGACGTCTACGTCGTACCGCTCGCCAACGCCTTCCGCCGCAGCTACGCCCACCGCGTCGAGACCATGGCGAAGCTCATCGAGCAGCTGAAGATCCCGGTGGTGGTGCTCGGGGTGGGCGTACAGACCGACGTCAACGGTGACCGGGAGTACCTCCGTCCGATCGACGACGTCGTGACCCGGTTCGTACGGGCGGTCCTCGACCGCTCGCACAGCATCGGCGTCCGGGGCGAGATCACCCGGGACTACCTGCGCACCCTGGGCTTCTCGGCTGTCGACGTGATCGGCTGCCCGTCGATGTTCCTGCACGGCGACAGCCTGCGGGTGGAGAAGAGGAAGGCGTCGCTGTCGCCCGACGACCGGCTCGCGCTCACCGTCTCGCCGTACGTGAAGTCGATGGCGGAGATCATCGCCCGGCACCACGCCCGGTACCCGAACCTGCGCTACCTGCCGCAGGACCTCAAGACGCTCGGCACGCTGCTCTACGGCGACGCCCCCGGGGACCGGGGCAGGACCAGCCAGATCCCGATCCACACCTCGCACCCGCTGTTCACCGAGGACAAGGTGCGGATGTTCGTCGACCCCTGGACCTGGATGGACTACCTCTCCGGGTTCGAGTTCGCCTTCGGCACCCGCATCCACGGCACCATCACCGCGCTGGTCTCCGGCACGCCCGGCTACCTCTTCGCGCACGACTCGCGCACCCTGGAACTCGCCCGGTACTTCGACATCCCGCACCGGGTGATGAAGGAGGTGCCGGTCGACGTCGACGCCGCCCAGCTCTACGAGGAGGCGGACTACACGGCGCTCAACGCCGGCCACAGGTCGCGCTACGAGACGATGCTGGCCTTCCTCGCCAAGCACGACCTGGGCAACGCCTTCGCCGACGGCGACAGCGCGGCCCGGTTCGACGCGCAGGTGCGGTCCACCACCTTCCCGCCCGCCGTACGCCCGGCCGCCGCCACCGCCCCCGACGCGCTGCTGGAGCGGATCCAGTGGTTGCGCGACCGCAACGTCGAGCTGCGCAAGGAGACGGAGACGCTGCGCGGGCAGCGCCTGCAGACCCGGGTCAAGCAGGTGATCGGTGGCCGGGTGCGCCGGATGCTGAACCGCTGAGGCGCCGCCTCCTTCCGTACACCTGTACCAACATGGCGGGTACGCTGGGCGGATGACCGGGGCCACCTACCAGCCGTCGATGTTCGACCTCACCGCCGCCGGACCGTCGCTGAGCCCGCTGGCCGACCGGCTGCGCCGGCACCCGCTCACCCGCGGCGCGTGGGTCGACCACCTGCCCGGCTGGGTCACCGGCTCCGACCAGGTCTTCGACGTCCTGCTGCGCGACGTCCCCTGGCGGGCCGAGCGCCGCACGATGTACGACGCCGAGGTCGACGTCCCCCGGCTGCTCTGCTGGTACGCCGGGCACCGCCCGCTGCCCCACCCGCTGCTCACCGAGGCGCGCGCCGCCCTCACCCGGCACTACGCCCCCGAGCTCGGCGAGCCCTTCGTCACCGCCGGCATGTGCCTCTACCGCTCCGGCCGGGACAGCGTCGCCTGGCACGGCGACACCCAGGGCCGCTCCGCGCACACCGACACCATGGTCGCCATCGTCTCGTTCGGCTCGCCGCGCTCCCTGCTGTTGCGGCCCCGTGGTGGCGGCGACAGCCTGCGCTTCCCACTCGGCCACGGCGACCTCGTGGTGATGGGCGGCTCCTGCCAGCGCACCTGGGAGCACGCCGTACCCAAGACCACCCGCCCCGTCGGCCCCCGGGTCAGCGTGCAGTTCCGCCCCGCAGGCGTCGCCTGACCCGCCCGACGGGCGGCAACCGGCCGTGGGCCGAAACGGCTCCGCCCAGGCCGCCGGCCGTGCCCCCGCCAGCCCACCGGCCCGGCCAGGCCACTGGACGGCCAGGCCACCGGACGGGCCCCCGCCGGTCCAGGGGCCGGGCCCCCGCCGGTCCAGGGGCCGGGCCCCCGCCGGTCCAGGGGCCGGGCCGCCGCCGGGCCACCGGCCGGGCCGGGCCGGGCCTCTGCTAGAAACGACTCCTGGGTTTCACCTGCGCCCCCGTCACCTCTTCACGACGCGAAGGGCGTTCCATGACCCAGTCCTCCACCGAGCCGCGCTCCCGTTGGTCCGCGTGGGCGGTCCACGGCGACGGCCGGTCCATCCGCCCCGGCGACGTGGTCCACCCCGGCGAACGCCTCTCCTGGCCGCGCACCCTCGGCGTCGGCGTGCAGCACGTCGTCGCGATGTTCGGCGCCACCTTCACGGTGCCGCTCATCACCGGCTTCCCGCCGGCCACCACGCTCTTCTTCTCCGGGCTCGGCACGCTGCTGTTCCTGCTGATCACCGGCAACCGGCTGCCCTCGTACCTCGGCTCGTCCTTCGCCTTCATCGCGCCCGTGCTGGCGGCCAAGGCCGGCGGCGACATCGGCCCGGCGCTCGGCGGCATCGTCGTCGCCGGCGTGGCGCTGGCCGCCGTCGGGCTGGTCGTCCAGCTCGCCGGTTCGCGCTGGATCGACGCGCTGATGCCGCCCGTGGTCACCGGGGCGATCGTCGCGCTGATCGGCCTGAACCTCGCCCCCGTCGCCTGGGACGGCGACGGGAGCGGCACCGGCGTGAAGGCCCAGCCGCTGATCGCGGTGGTGACCCTGGCCGCCATCCTGCTCGCCACGGTGGCCTTCCGGGGCTTCCTGGCCCGGCTGTCCATCCTGCTGGGGGTGGTGGTCGGCTGGGTGCTCGCCGCCGTGCTCGGCGACCTGGATCCGAAGGCGGTCGACGGCCTGCGGGACGCCGCGTGGGTCGGTCTGCCCGAGTTCCACGCGCCGAGCTTCAGCCTGCGCGCGGTCGTGCTGGTGATCCCGGTGATCCTGGTGCTGATCGCCGAGAACGCCGGGCACGTCAAGGCGGTAGCCGCGATGACCGGCCGCAACCTGGACCGGGACATGGGCCGGGCGTTCATGGGCGATGGACTGGCCACGGTGCTCGCCGGTTCCGGCGGCGGCTCCGGCACCACCACCTACGCGGAGAACATCGGCGTGATGGCGGCGACCCGGGTCTACTCCACCGCCGCGTACTGGGTGGCCGGCCTGACGGCGGTGCTGCTCGGGCTCAGCCCGAAGTTCGGCGCGCTGATCCTCACCGTGCCGGCCGGCGTGCTCGGCGGCGCCACCACCGCCCTGTACGGCCTGATCGCCATCCTCGGCGCACGGATCTGGATCGAGAACCGGGTGGACTTCCACGATCCGGTGAACCTGCTGACCGCCGCCGTCGCGGTGATCGTCGGCGCGGCCAACTACACCCTCACCGCCGGCGACCTCTCGTTCAACGGCATCGCCCTGGGCACCGCCGCCGCCCTCGCCGTCTACCACGGCATGCGCCTGGTGGCCCACCTGCGCGGCACCACCCCCACCCCCCACCACACCCCCGACCCCACCCCGACCCCCGACCCCACCCCGACCCGCTGACCCCACCCCGACCCCGACCCCGCCCCCCGCCTTGGCGGGGTGATCATGGAGTTAGCGGGGCAATATGCCCGATCTCGACCAGCCAACCTCATGATCGACGGCGGCAGGTGAACCGGCGGGCGGAGCGGCCGGAGCCAGGTCGGGCAAGGGCCCGGTGGGGCCAGGCCGGGCAAGGGCCGGTGGGGCCAGGTCGGGCGTGGCCGGGTCGGACGGGGCGGGAGTGTCAGCGTCCCGTCGAGCGGGGCTGGACGCGGGCAGCAGGAAGGGCCGGCTGCGATGCAGCCGGCCCTTCCTGCGGGCGGGTCAGTCGCGTTCGATCTGGTGGCCGACGACGGTGGGGCCCAGCATCACGGCGAAGCCGGAGCCGTCGCGGCGCGGGTCCGCCGCCGGCAGCTCCACCGGCTCACCCGTGGCGGTGGCGGCCACCGGACGCGGCCCGACCCAGGCGACGGCCACGTCGGTCTCACCCTTGAGGAAGCGGTGGGCGCGCACCCCGCCGGTCGCCCGCCCCTTCGCCGGGTACGCCTGGAACGGCGTGACCTTCACCGTGGCGCCCGTGGAGGTGACCACCATCGGCTCGCCGTGGCCCGGGTCGTCGGTGCGGACCGCACCGAAGAACACCACCCGGGCGCCGGCGGGCAGGTTGATGCCCGACATGCCGCCGCCCTTGGTCCCCTGCGGCCGGACCAGTCCGGCGGCGAACCGCAGCAGCGACGCCTCCGAGGTGACGAAGGTGAGCGTCTCCGCGCCGTCGGTGAGCCAGGTCGCCCCGACCACCTCGTCGCCCTCCCGCAGGCCGATCACCTCGAACTCGTCCGAGCGGACGGGCCACTCCGGCGCGCAGACCTTGACCACGCCCTGCCGGGTGCCCAGGGCGAGGCCCGGGGAGCCCTCGGCCGTCGGCCCGAGCGGTGCCAGCCCGACCACGGTCTCCCCCGACTCCAGCGGCACCAGCTCGGCGGCGGCCATTCCGCCGCGCAGTGACACCGTCCCCGCCTGCTCGGGCAGGACCGGCAGCGGCAGCACGTCGACCTTGAACGCGCGCCCGGCGCTGGTCACCAGCAGCACCCGCCCCCGGGCGGTGGAGTGCACGACGGCGCGTACGGCATCGTGCTTGACCCGGCCGTGCCGCCGGCGTCCCTCGGACGCCTCCTCCGACTCGGCCGCCGTCCGGGCGACCAGCCCGGTCGCGGAGAGGATCACCTGGCAGGGGTCGTCGGCGACCTCCAGCGGGCCGGCCGGCGCGGACGCGGCCAGCACCTCCTTGAGGTCCCCGTCGACGAGCGTGGTGCGGCGCGGCGCGCCGAACTGCTTCACCACCGCCGCCAGCTCGTCGGAGACGACCTTCTTCAGCACCTTCGGGTCGTCGAGGATGGTGGAGAGCTCGGCGATCTCCTTGCGGAGCTTCTCCTGCTCGGCCTCCAGCTCGATCCGGTCGTACTTGGTCAACCGGCGCAGCGGAGTGTCCAGGATGTAGGTGGCCTGGATATCCGAGAGGCCGAACTGGCGCATCAGGCCGTCCTTGGCGGCCTGCGCGTCGTCGCTGCCCCGGATCAGCTTGACCACCTTGTCGATGTCGAGCAGGGCGACCAGCAGGCCGTCGACCAGGTGCAGCCGCTCCTGGCGCTTGCGTCGGCGGTACGAGCTGCGCCGGGTCACGACCTCGTAGCGGTGGGCCAGGAAGACCTCCAGCAGCGCCTTCAGCCCGAGGGTCTGCGGTTGCCCGTCGACCAGCACCAGGCTGTTGACGCCGAACGACTGCTCCAGCGGGGTGAGCCGGTAGAGGTCGGCGAGCAACGCCTGCGGGTTGACCCCCACCTTGCACTCGATCACCAGGCGGGTGCCGCTCTCCCGGTCGGTGAGGTCCTTGACGTCGGCGATGCCGGTGAGCCGCTTGGTCTTGTTGACCTCGTTGGTGATGGCCGCGATGACCTTCTCCGCACCGATGCCGTACGGCAGCTCCACGACGGTGATCGCCTGCCGGCCCCGGCTGCCCTCCAGCGGGCCGATCTCGACCTTGCCCCGCATCCGGACGACGCCGCGCCCGGTCTCGTAGGCCCGCCGCACCTCGTCGAGCCCGAGCAGCACGCCACCGGTGGGCAGGTCCGGACCGGGGACGAACTCCATGATCTTGTCGAGCGTGGCGTCCGGATGGTTGATCAGCCAGCGGGCGGCGGAGACGACCTCGCCGAGGTTGTGCGGGATCATGTTGGTCGCCATGCCGACCGCGATCCCCGACGCGCCGTTGACCAGCAGGTTGGGGAACGCGGCGGGCAGCACGGTGGGCTGGGTCAGCGAGCCGTCGTAGTTGGGCTCGACGTCGACCGTGTCCTCGCCCAACTCGCCGACGAGCAGCATCGCCTCGCGCGACATGCGCGCCTCGGTGTAGCGCGACGCCGCCGGCCCGTCGTCCGGGCTGCCGAAGTTGCCGTGCCCGTCGATGAGGGGCGCGTTCAGCGAGAAGTCCTGCGCCAGGCGCACCATCGCGTCGTAGATCGCGGTGTCGCCGTGCGGATGGTACTTGCCCATCACGTCGCCGACGATGCGCGCGGACTTCACGTGCCCCCGGTCGGGGCGGTGGCCCTGCTCGTACATGGACCAGAGAATGCGCCGGTGCACCGGCTTGAGGCCGTCGCGGGCGTCGGGCAGGGCCCGGGAGTGGATCACCGAGAAGGCGTACTCCAGGTAGGAGTCGGAGACCTCGGTGACCAGCGGGTTGTCGAAGACCCGCGCGCCGGCCTGGTCGAAGGCGGACAGGTCCACCTTGGCGCGGTCGTCCTTGCGGCGTGCCATCGTTCAGCTTCCCTCTCGGCGGGCGGTGCTCATGCGTCGATCGCCTCGCGGTCGACCCGGTCGGCGGAGTCGATCAGCCAGTTGCGGCGCGGCTCGACCTTCTCCCCCATCAGCAGTTCGAGGATCCGCTCGGCGGCGTCGACGTCGTCGAGGGTGATCCGGCGGACGGCCCGGGTGGCCGGGTTCATCGTCGTCTCCCACAGCTCGTCAGCGTCCATCTCGCCGAGACCCTTGAATCGCGGGATCGGGGTGACGATCTGCTTGCCGGCCTTCTCCAGCTTGCGGACCGTCGCCTCCATCTCCGCCTGGGTGTAGGTGTAGATCGTCTGCGGGTTGCGCCCCCTGGTGGTGATCTTGTGCAGGGGCGGCATCGCCGCGTAGAGGCGGCCGGCCTCGATCAGCGGTCGCATGTAGCGGGCGAAGAGCGTGATCAGCAGGGTGCGGATGTGCGCGCCGTCCACGTCGGCGTCCGCCATGATCAGCACTCGGCCGTAGCGCATCGCGGACAGGTCGAACGTGCGGCCGGAGCCGGCGCCGAGCACCTGCACGATGGCCGCGCACTCGGCGTTGTCCAGCACCTGCTGGAGGTTGGCCTTCTGCACGTTGAGGATCTTGCCCCGGATCGGAAGAAGCGCCTGATATTCGGCAGATCGGGCAAGTCGACCCGTTCCGAGGGCGCTGTCCCCCTCCACGATGAACAGCTCGCTGCGCTCGATGCCGGCGGCCCGGCAGTCGACCAGCTTGGGCGGCATCGACGCGCCCTCCAGGGCGGTCTTGCGGCGGGCGGCGTCCTTCTGCTGCTTCTGGGTCAGCCGTACGCGCGCCGCGTCGACGATCTTCTGGAGGACCGTACGCGCCTCGGCCTTGGTCCGGCGGTCCTCCAGCCACGCCTTCAGGTGCTGCTCGACCAGCGCCTGGGTCACCTTGGTGATGCCGGCGGTGGAGAGCTCGTCCTTCGTCTGCGAGGTGAACTGCGGCTCCGGGATCCGGACGTGCACGACCGCGGTCATGCCCTCCAGGACGTCGTCCAGGGTGGGCGGGTCCTCCTTGGCCTTGAGCAGGCCACGGGTGTTGCGGACGGCGTCGGCGAGGGTACGCGCCAGGCCCCGCTCGAAGCCCTTGCGGTGGGTGCCGCCGTGCGCGTTGCGGATGGTGTTGGTGAAGCACTCGACGGTGCGCTCGTAACCGGTGCCCCAGCGGAAGGCCACCTCGACCTCGGCCCGACGCTGCACGTTGGACTGCATGACCCCGTTGGCGTCGGCGGCGTTCTCCCGGTAGGTGCCCTCGCCGGTGACCATCAGCATGCCGGAGACGGGCCGGTCGCCGGCCGGGGCGAGGAACTCCACCATGTCGGTCAGCCCGTTGGGGTAGTGGAAGCTCTCCTCGGTCGGCTCCTCGCCGGTGTGGTCACGCAGCGTGTAGTTCACGCCTGGCACCAGGAACGCCGTGTTGCGCAGCTTCGTCCGCACGGCGTCGGCGTCCAGGGAGGCGCCGGTCTCGAAGTAGCGCGCGTCGTGCCACCAGCGGATCGAGGTGCCGGTGCGCTGGCCGCGCTTCATCGCACCGACGATCTGGAGCCCGGGGCCCGGGGTGAACGCGGCGTCGGGGCCGTCGCCGTCGAAGACTCCCGGCACGCCGTGCCGGAACGACATCGCGTGGACCTTGCCGCCCCGGCGGACGGTGACGTCGAACCGACGGGACAGCGCGTTGACCGCCGAGGCGCCCACGCCGTGCAGACCGCCGGAGGTCTTGTAGCCGGAGCCGCCGAACTTGCCGCCCGCGTGCAGCCGGGTGAGCACCAGCTCGACGCCGGAGATGCCGGACTTGGCGTGCACGTCGGTGGGGATGCCCCGACCGTCGTCGTCGACCTGGACCGAGCCGTCGGCGTGCAGCGTCACCTCCACCTTCGTGGCGTGGCCGGCGACGCCCTCGTCCGTGGAGTTGTCGAGGATCTCGTTGACGAGGTGACCCACGCCACGGCTGTCGGTGGAGCCGATGTACATGCCGGGCCGCTTGCGGACGGCGTCCAGCCCCTCGAGGTGCGTGAGGTCGTCGGCCCCGTACAGGGTCTCAGGCTCTGCGGTCAACTGGTCGTACTCCCAGGTCTCGGCGATGTGGTGCCGCGTCCGACGTCGTCGGTCGGCCGGCGCGCCGCAGCGAGCCTAACCGGGAGATGCGACAGGACGACGGCGCCCCGCAGCGAGGCACGCGCCTCGTCGTGGGGCGGGCCCCGGGCGGGAGGGTAACGCGTTCCGTCCGGTTCCGGCATGTCGGCGCCACCCTGACCGGTTTGCGAACGAGCCGGCCGCGGGCGGTTCCATCCGGACAACAACGAGGCCGTGGCCGGCCTTCCCCATCGGCGGACGGCGCCCCGGACGCCGGGCTCCCCGGGCGCCGGGTGGCCGCCGGCACCGGCCGTGGACACCGTGCCGCCGACGCCCCGGGCCGGGCGCTCCGACCGCCGACGGCGGCGGGGGCGCGGCCGGGGCGGGTGTGTCCCGCCGAGAAAGATTTTGTTACGGGCCATTGACGCCCGTCGTGCCGGGGTGATCTGATCGCGCCCTCGGAGGATCTTTCACGTTTCGATGGACAGATGGGGGACGTCATGTCCAGGTTCCGTCGTACCGCACTCGCGGCGGCGCTCGCCGTCGCCACCGCCACCCTGTCGACCGCCGTCGGGTTGAGCGCCCCGGCCTCGGCAGCCCCGCCCACCGCCGCCGTGGCGCTCGGCGACAGCTTCATCAGCGGCGAGGGCGCCGGGGCGTACACCCCGGTGGCCGACGTCAACGGGGTCGCCCAGGGCTTCCCGGGCTGGACCGCCGCGAACAACAACGCGTTCTTCTGCCACCGCTCGGCCAACGCCTCGCTGCACCGGGCCAACCTGCCGGGCATCCAGGACCGGTTCAACCTCGCCTGCTCCGGCGGGCAGCCGCACGACATCGCCGCCGCCTCCTCGGCCCGGACCAACGGCCGACAGGTGGCCGCCCAGCTCGACCAGCTGCGCGCGGTCAGCCGGACCCACGACATCGACCTGGTGCTGCTCGGGCTCGGCTCGAACAACAGCTCGTTCACCTTCGGCAACGTCGCGGAGAAGTGCGCCAACCGGTTCATCGCCGACGCCTGGACCGGCTGGTGGGAGTTCTGGGCCTACCTGGGCGGGCCGGTGGAGCAGAAGCCCTGCACCGACGCCGACCTGGCCACCGCCGCCCAGTGGAGCGCCGCGACCGCGGAGACCACCTCGGCCGTACGCCAGCTCCTCACCACGCTGCGCGAGATCGACGCCGACGGTCAGCACCGGATCGTCCTGCAGGACTACACCAACCCGCTGCCGCTCGACCTCGAGGCGCGCTTCCACGAGGAGGACAGCCGGGATGACACCCGGGACAAGTTCCGCGCGCTGGGCGCCGAGCGGTACGCGGCCGGCTGCCCGATCCACCGGGCCAGCCTGCTGCCGGGGCACCGCTTCTCGCAGGGGCTGGGCACCCTCGTGAAGTCCACCCGGGACACCCTGGCCGCCGAGTTCCCCGGCGCGGACCTGGTCTACCTCAACGTGCAGCGGGCCTTCGACGGCGCCCGGCTCTGCGAGTCGGGGACCAGCCCGGCCGGCGCCCTGGCCACCCCGATCCGCCTGCAGGACAGCCCGCCGAACGGCGTCTTCGTCACCAGCCTCTCCGGCAAGGACAAGATCGCCATCCAGCGGATCGCGAACACCTGCGTGAGCTACTTCCAGACCTGCCAGGAGTCGTGGCACCCGAACGCCGCCGGCCACCAGGTGCTCGGGCAGTGCCTGACGGGCGCGGCCACCACCGGTGCGCGTTCCGTGGCCTGCGTCCGCGCCGGGGACGGCTCGATCACGGTCTCCTGACCGCGACCGCGTCCCGGAACCCCGCGCCGCTCGGCGCGGGGTTCCGCCGCGTCCGGGGCCGGGCGGGCCGACGCGGCCACGGACAGCCGAGGCGGTCACGAACGGCCGACGCCGTCGCGAACAGCCGACGCCGTCAAGGACGCCGGCGGGGTCGCGGGCGGGCGTCGGAGGCCGCCGACGGGGTGGATCAGTCGCGGGTGGCCACGCCGAGCACGTGCGGGGCGGCGGGGGCCGGGAGCCGGCTGTCGGGGAAGCGGAACGCGTCCAGCTCGGTGACGGTGAAGCCCGCGGCCCGGATCGCGCCCACCGTGTCGCGGCCCGTGTGGCAGCCGCCGCAGAGCAACGGCCAGACGGTCGCGTCGACCAGTCGCTGCGCGCGGCGCAGGCCCGGTGTCTGCGCGCGTACGTGCTCGAAGAAGCGCACCTGCCCACCGGGCCGCAGCACCCGACGGGCCTCGCGCAGCGCGGCGGCCTGGTCGGCCACCGAGCAGAGGACCAGGGACAGCACCACCGCGTCGGCGTCGGCGTCGGGCGCCGGCAGCGCCTCGGCGAGGCCGTCGACCACCTCCACGGGTACGGGCGCCCCGGCCGCCGCCTCCCGGGCCGCCGCCCGGAGCCGGGGCTCCGGCTCGACCGCCAGCACCCGCTCGACGGTGCCCGGGTAGTGGGCGAAGGTGCGGCCGTTGCCGGCGCCGACCTCGACCACCCGGCCCGCCAGGCCGGCGACGAGCCGACGGCGGTGGGCGGCCGCGCCGGCGGCGTCCATCGCCGCGCTCGCCCGCGCGAACACCCGGGCGAACACCGGATGGGAGACCGCACCACGGGACATCGTCGCTCCTCAGACCGGATCGGGTACGGCCCGCCGGCCGACCGGGGACGCCGTCGCGGCCGACCGCGACGGGCCGGGCACGGCCGCAGGGGGCAGCGGGCCCGGCGCCGACGGCTCCCCGGACGACGGCGCTACCGGCAAGGGTGGCTCCCCCGACGACGGCGCCGGTCGGGGGCGGGGCAGGCCGAGGGCGAGCAACGCCGGGCCGGTCGGCCCGGCGACCAGCTCGCCGAGCGTCACGTCGTCCAGCACGGCGAGGAAGGCGTCCCGGGCGCGGCGGAGTTCGCCCCGCAGCCGGCAGGCCGCGCGCAGCGAGCAGGCCGGCTCGTCGCAGGACACCACCTCGTCGTCGCCCTCGAAGGCCCGCACCACGTGCCCGACCGTGGCGTTCCCGCCGTCCTCGGCGAAGGCCACCCCGCCGGAGCGGCCCCGGATGGTGACCAGCACCCCGAGCCGCTGCAACCGCTGCACCACCTTGGCGACGTGGTTGCGGGGCAGGTCGAGCTGGTCGGACAGCTCGTCCACGGTCATCCGTCGCGGGTTCGCGGCGGCGAGCATGGCGATGCGCAGCGCCATGTCGGTGGACCGGTTGAGCTTCACATCCCGACCCTAGCCACCGCGGTCGAGCCCTCACCACGGTCGACCGGACCCGGGATGTGATCCGGACGACCCCCGACCCGGGACCTTCGACCCTGAAGAGGTATATCGAATACCTGTTTTGCTGTCGTCGTTCGAGCGATCCACCTCAGAAGGAGACAGTCGTGCTCTCGGAGTCCTCAGCAGCAGTGGTGACGGCGACCCTGCCCGCCGTGCAGGCGCACGGCGAGGCGATCACCGGCCGGTTCTACCAGCGGATGTTCGACGCGCACCCCGAACTGCTCGACATCTTCAACCGCAGCAACCAGGCCACCGGCACGCAGAAGGCCGCCCTCGCGGCCGCCGTGGTCGCGTACGCGGAGCACCTGACCGGCGGCAGCCGCGCGCCGTGGGGGCCGATCCTGGACCGCATCGCGCACAAGCACGCCTCGCTCGGCATCACCGCCACCCAGTACACGATCGTCGGCCGGCACCTGCTCGCCGCCGTCGGCGAGGTGCTGGGCGACGCCGTCACCGCCGAGGTGGCGGCGGCCTGGGACGAGGTCTACTGGCTGCTCGCCTGCGAGCTGATCGCCCGGGAGGCCCGCCTCTACACCGTCGCCGGTCTGGCCGAGGGCGAGTCGGTCTGGCGGGAGTGGCGGGTCGTCGCCCGGGCCACCGAGGCGCTGGACGTCGTGTCGTTCACCCTGGTCCCGGCCGACGGCGGCCCGGTGCCCACCTTCGTCCCGGGCCAGTACACCTCGGTCGCCGTCGACCTGGACGGCGGGCGCGGTCAGCAGATCCGCCAGTACAGCCTCTCCGGCCGTCCCGGCGCCGACCACTGGCGGATCACCGTCAAGCGCGTACGCGGCACCGGCGACGCCCCCGACGGCATGGTCTCCACCTTCCTGCACGAGCGCGTGGGGGTCGACGACACGCTCCGGCTCAGCCCGGCGTTCGGCGAGGTCAGCGCGGTGGCCGGGGAGGGCCCGCTGCTGCTGGTCAGCGCGGGCATCGGCCTGACCCCGGCGATGGCCGCACTGGAGCACCTGGCCGCCACCGAGCCGCAGCGTCCGGTGGTGCTGGTGCACGCCGACCGGGCCGGCGCCGCGCACGCGTTCCGCGGTGAACTGCCGCGCCTGCACGCCGCGCTGCCCAACCTGCGCACCGCCCTCTGGTACGAGGACCTCACCGACGGCGAACTGGCCGGGGTGACCGCCGAGGTCATCGCCGGCCGGGTCGATCCGGCGCTGATCCCGCTCTCCCCCGGCGCCCACGTGCACCTCTGCGGGCCGCTGCCGTTCATGAACACCGTCCGGGGCGGCCTGTTGCGCCGCGGGGTGCCGGTGGAGCGGATCGCCTACGAGGTCTTCGGGCCGGGCATGCTCCACGACGACCGGTCCTGACCCGCTGTCGTCGGCCGGTCACGGCCGGTGGGGCGGTTCGCCCCGCCGCCCGCCGACTCCTCCACACCCGACGGACATCTCCTCAGGACGAGCCGGGCGGGCGGCGGTTAGGAGGTGAGGTCGGGGGTAGGGACTTTTGCGGCGGGGTCCGCCAGGCGGCGAGGAGACGCCCCGGGGCTCGACCGGGTCCCCGCCGACGGGCCGGCCGATGGAGGAAGCACATGCGTATCGCCATGATCTCGGAGCACGCCAGTCCGCTCGCCGTCGGAGGGGTGGAGGAGTCCGGCGGTCAGCACACGCACGTGGCGGAGCTCGCCGCCGCCCTGGTCGGCGAGGGGCACGACGTCCGCGTCTACACCCGCCGCGACTCCACCGTCCCGCCCGACTCCGTGGTCACCCCCGACGGCTACCAGGTGTGCCACGTGCCGGCCGGTCCGGCGCTGCGGGTGCCGAGGGACGAGCTGCTGCCGCACATGGGCGAGTTCGGACGCTGGCTGGCCGGTCAGTGGCGCGACGGCGGCTGGGCGCCGGACGTGGCGCACGCCCACTTCTGGACGAGCGGGCTGGCCACCCTGCACGCCGGCCGGCGCACGGGGGTGCCGGTGGTGCTGACGTACCACAGCCTCGGCTCGGTGAAGCGGCGCCTACAGGGCGCCCGGGACACCAGCCCACCGGGCCGGGTGGGCTACGAGCGGGCCCTGGGCCGGGCCGCCGACCGGGTCATCGTGCAGTGCCAGGACGAGGTCGGCGAGCTGGTCCGGCTCGGCGTGCCCCGGTCCCGGATGACGCTGGTCCCCGCCGGGGTCGACCAGGAGCTGTTCCGCCCGGACGGGCCCGTCGCCCCGCGCGACCCGGCCCGCCCCCGGATCATCACCGTCGGCCGGATGGTGGAGCGCAAGGGCATCCAGGACGTCATCCGGGCGCTGCCGGCCGTGCCGGACGCCGAGTGCGTCGTGGTCGGCGGCCCGCCTGCGGAGTTGCTCCCCGCCGACGGCTTCGCCCGCCGGCTCCGCGCGCTCGCCGAGTCCTGCGGGGTCGCCGACCGGGTGAAGCTCCTGGGCGGGCTGCCCCGCGAGGAGCTGGCCCCGTGGTACCGCTCGGCGGACCTGCTGGTGGCCGCCCCCTGGTACGAGCCGTTCGGGTTCGCCCCGCTGGAGGGCATGGCGTGCGGGGTGCCGGTCGTCGGCACGAACGTCGGCGGGATCGCCGACACCGTGGTCGACGGCCTGACCGGCGACCTCGTGCCGCCCCGGGACCCCCGGGCCCTCGGCACCGCGGTCCGCCGGCTGCTCGCCGACAAGGTCCGTCGCTTCGCGTACGCGACGGCGGCGCTGGACCGGATCCGCAACCGGTACTCGTGGAAGCGGTGCGCCGAGCAGCTGAGCACGGTCTATGCCACGGTCAGCACGGTCGCCCGGCACGCTCCGGCGGTGGCGTAGCGCGGGTGGTGGTCGGCGGCCCCGGTCGACGCCGGGGACGTGACACCCACCACCCCACGGTTACCCGTCGGTAGCCTCGGGTCGTAGCCTGGGGCGGTGAACGCGACGGGGGAATACCGGCAGGAGTTCGTCGAGGTCGACGGGGCCCGTCTCGGGCTACAGGTGTATCCCGATCCGGACGGCGTCGCCGACGCCCCGCTGGTGCTGATCACGCCCGCGATGGGCGTCCGGGCGCGCTACTACCGGCCGTTCGCCGCCGCGCTGCGCGCCGCCGGCCTGGCCGTGGCGGTGGCCGACCTGCGCGGCACCGGGGAGAGCACCCCGAGGCCGAGCCGCGCCTGCCGGTACGGCTACCCGGAACTGGCCGCCGACGTGGGCGCCGCGCTGGCGGCGCTCAAGACCCGGCGGGACGGGCGCACGACGCTGCTGCTCGGGCACTCCCTCGGCGGGCAGGCGGCGCTGCTGCACCTCGCCGTGCACGGCGACCACGACGTGGACGGGCTGGCGCTGGTCGCCGTCGGCGTGCCGTGGTGGCGCAGCTACCCGGGCCTGCGCGGGTACGGCGTCCTGCCGTACACCCAGGGGATCACGGCGACCGCCCGGCTGCTCGGCGTCTGGCCGGGCTGGGGCTTCGGCGGCCGGCAGGCGCGCGGGGTCATCCGCGACTGGGCGCACACCGCGCGGACCGGGCGCTTCCCGCAGCTGGACGGGGTGGACGCCGAGGCGGCCGTGCGGGCGCTGCGGACCCCCGTCCTCGCGGTCAGCGTCGACGACGACCAGTACACCCCGCACGAGACCGTCGACCACCTCTGCGCGAAGCTCGCCTCGGCGCCCGTCGTCCGCGAGCGCTACACCCCGGCGCAGGCCGGCGCCCGGATGGACCACTTCACCTGGGTACGCGCGAGCGCCCCGCTGGCGGCCCGGGTGGCCCGCTTCGCCGCCGACCTGCCGGCTCGCTGACCTCGGCGGGGCCACAGCGCGAGCGGGGCGACTCGTCGGGCCGCGCCGCCCGCCCTGACGTTGGCGGCGGCCGGCACGGTCGGCCGCGGCGGCGCGTCCCGGGCGGCGCCCCGCCCGGGACGGAAACGCTCACTCGTCGGTGTCGACGGGCACCATCTCGCCGTCCCGCTCCACGCGGGTCTCGCCGCGCTCGGCGGGCGGCGGCACCTGGGCCGTGGTCTTGCGCGGATCGTTGTCCGGGTGCATCAGCACCGCGTCGGTCGACGCGGTCTTCTCCCGGCTCTCCTCGGGCTGCGACATCCGCTTCCCCTCTCGCTCGGCTCGTCCGACCAACTACCCGCACCGGCCCCGCCGACTCCTCCCGGCCCGTCCCCGTCCTCTCCCCGCGACGACGCCCTGGCCCGGTATCTGCGCCGTCGCGGCGTATCAGCAGGTGACGGGCGGGATTAGCCGGCCGGGCGGCGGGTATGCCGCACCGCCCGACACGGTGGAAGGGGATCAGATGTCCGAACGGCACACCGCACTGCGTTCGATGCACGACCTGGGCCTGGCGGCCTGGTTCGGAGGCTCCCTGATGGGAGCGTTCGGCGTCAACGGCGCGGCGGCACAGATGAACGACTCGACCCAGCGGTTGCCGATGGCCTCGGCCGGCTGGGCCCGATGGACCCCGGTGAACGCCGCGGCGATCGGCGCCCACCTGGCGGGGGCCGTCGGGGAACTGGTGACCGAGAGCCCCCGGGTGGCCGCCCAGTCGGGGGTGGCCCGGGCCAGCACGCTGAAGACGGCGTTGACGGTCGGCGCGCTGGCGGTCACCGGCTACAGCCGGCTGCTCGGCATGAAGCTGGAGAAGGCCGGTGGCCCGGCGGTCGAGGGGGTCACCGAGCCGAACTCGCACACGCCGTCGAACGTGGCGTCGTGCCAGCGGCAGATGCGGATGCTCCAGTGGGCGATCCCGGCGATGACCGGGGCGCTCATCGTGATGACCGCCTACATGGGCGAGCAGCAGAAGCCCGGCGAGGTGTTCCGGGGCATGCTCGGGCGCGTCGGCGGCATGCGGAACGCCCCGAAGGGGATGGGCGCGCTCATGGCGATGGGCGGGGCCAGGCAGAAGCGGATGGCGAAGTCCGGCCGCTGCTGACCGACGTGCCGCCGGACGGCGTCCCGCCGACTCCTCGGCGGCGGGGCGCCGCTGCGCGCGTCCGCACCCGCCGGGACCCCGCCCGGGGCGCCGGTGAGGCATGACCGCCCCGTTGGCGGGCATTCGGGGCCGGTACCGGCGGACCGAGCAGCGAGGTGGCCCATGACGGCAGGAGAGGGACGCGGCGGGGACCGACGCGCACCGGAGGCGACCACGCCCTGGGTGACCAGGGACGGCATGGACGCGGAGCCGCCGTGGGGCGTCGGTGCGCACGACCCCATGGACGAGGGCAGCGAGGAGACCGCCGTACCGGAGGGGCGGCGCGGGGAGCGGCGGGCCGACGAGCCGGCGGGACCGTCCGGCCCCGCCGGGCGGCACGGCTTCGGCCCGGTCGAACCGACACCCACGCGGCCGGCGGGCCCCGGCGCGCCGCCCGACCCGGCACCGGCCCGACGGTCCTTTCCCGACGCCGCCGACGTCGAGGAGCGGACGGAGGACGCCCTGCGGACCAGGGGCCGACGCTCCTGACCGGTACGCCCCGGCGTGGGGGTACGCGGACGGGACGGCCCCGCGCCGAACGCCCGACGGTCAGGCGCGCCCGGCCGCCCGCAGCAGCCGGAGCTGACCGATCTCGGCCACGTTCTTCATCAACTCGGCGTTGACCCAGCCGAGCGTGTGCGCCACCGTGTGCCCCGCGTCGTCCTGCCACGGGAACGACGCGGTGGCGTCGAGGTCCGCGTCGGTGAGCCGGTCGAGGTGCCCGAGCCACTCGGCGCGCAGGCCCCGCAGCCAGGCGATGGTCGGCTCGCCCGCGCCCGGCCATCCGACGTCGGTACGCTGCCGTGGTGGCCGTCCGCCGAGATGGTCCATGGCCACCGTCCACCACCAGCCGATGTGCCAGGACAGCCAGGCGACCGTCGGGACCGGCACGGGGTCGGGTTCGGTGTCGGCCCAGTCGGGTGTCCACCCGCCGGTGGGGTCACGACGCACCGTCCAGCAGATCGCGGCCGGCTCCCAGAGGAAGTCCGCCGCGTCGAGGCGCTCGAGGTGGTACTCGAACAGCGACCATGTCAGGTCGAACTGCCAGCGCAGGAGCGCACGGGAGGTTGCCGCCATCCGGCGATCATGCCCGAGGGCGCCGACCCGGTCCACGGAATTGGGCCGCCCGCCACGAGGTCAGCCGCCGGCGGTGTCCTCTCCGGCGACCTCGGCGGGGTCCGCCGCCACCGGGTGACCGGTGTCGTCCACCAGACCGGGCGCCATGCTGCCGCCGTGTGCCTCCTGCGCCTCCCGGGTCTCGCGCGCCGCCGCGTCCTCCGGTACGCCCGGCGTCGCCTCCCCGGAATGTTCCTGCCGCTGCTCACCCATCACCGCGTCCCCTTCCGTCGCTCACGCCCCCGCCGGTACCCGGGCGGCCGACGGGAAAACCTCGTCGCCGCGCCGACGGTGCCGGCGCGTGCTCAGGACGGCGAACCGGCTCCCGCCCGGTCGCGTCCCGCCGGCCGGACCCCGAGCAGCTCCGCGAGTCGGGCGGCGTCACGCTGGGCCCGGTCGCCGCAGCAGTTGTTGAACAGCGCGTGCAGCTCCCCCGCCTGCCCGGCCAGCTCGGCCAGGAGTTCCGACCAGCGGCGGAGTTCCTCGTCGCCGTACGCGTAGCGGAACTTCTCCTGCTTGTCGCCGGTCTCCCAGGCGGTGCTGTGCCCGTGGAACCGGACGACCGCCAGCTCCGCCGTGGCGAACAGGATGGGCGGCACCGACGAGGGATGCCCCTGCGGCATGTCGACGCAGACGAACGACAGCCCGCGCTCCCGCAGGAACGCGAGCGTGTCCAGCGCCGCCGTGCCGTCGAACCAGGACCCGTGGCGCAGCTCGACGGCGACCCGCCACGGCTGGCACCGCTCCGCCAGCTCGGCGATGCGCCGCTCGGCGGCGGCGCCACGGGCCAGCCACGGCGGGAACTGGAGCAGGACCGCGCCGAGCCGGTCGGCCGCCGCGATCGGGTCCAGCGCCGCCCGGAACCGGTCCCACAGCTCGTCGTACGCGGCCGCGGGGAGATCCCGGCGGCGGATCCGGCTCGGGCCGCCGGCCGGGCGCAGGTCGCGGGGCAGCGCCGCCACCGGTGTCGGGTGACCGGTGAAGAGGCTGAACGCCTTGACGTCGAAGGTGAAGCCCTCGGGCGTGGCGTCGACCCAGCCCCGCGTCGTCTCGGGCACGGGCACCGCGTAGTAGGAGGTGTCCACCTCGACCAGCGGGAAGCGCCCGGCGTAGAAGTCGAGCCGGCCGGCCGGGGTGTTGGCCGCGCGGGGATACCAGCCCGAGCGCAGCAGCATCTGGTCCGCCCAGGACGACGTGCCCACCTTGATCACACCCATGTGATTCAGTGCACCGCGGACCGGACGAATCGGCAACCGCTGGCGGAAACCCGGCAGCCGGGCCGGCCGCCGACATCCGGCTCGGCGACGAACCGGAGCGGCAGCCGCGAGGCGGTCGACGGCGCCACGAACCGTGGGCCGCCCCGGAAACCCGGTCCCGTCCCCTCCCCGACCGGGCGTTTGTCGGACGTCACACCCCGACCCGTGTGACGACCCGGGGGCCCGTGGCGCTGAGGGACACGAGATGAAAGCACATCGGATGGACCAGGAGACCGTCGAGCGGCTGCTCGACGGTCCTGTCCTCGACCCGCAGGACGGCCCGCAGCCCGTCACGTCGCTGTTGACGGCGGTCCGCGCCCCGGGCCGGGCCGGCGAACTGGCCGGCGAGGAGACGGCCGTACGGGCCTACCGGCTGGCCCGGGCCGGCAGCAGCCCGCTCGGTCCGCCGGAGCCGCGCCGTCCCGCCCTCGCGGGGTTCGGCGTCCGCGCCGCGCTGGCCGGAGCCGCCCTCGCCCTCACGGGCGGGGTGGCCGTCGCCGCCACCGGGGGCGCGCTGCCCCTCCCGCTGCGGGGCCCGGCGCCCACCACCGCCGCTCCCGTGCCCGCCCCCACCACGGACGCCTCCCTGACGAGAACCCACCGTCCGCCGTCCGCACCGGCGGGCGGGGTGGACGGCCGGCCGGAGCCGGACGCGAGGGTGCGGGAGCTGTGCCGGGCGTACCGGGGGGACGCCGGCGACCGACCGGGCGGTTCCCCGGACGGCGCCGCCTTCGGTGACCTCGTCGACGCCGCCGGTGGCCCCGGGGAGGTGGCCGGCTACTGCGAGCGGGTGCTGGCCGACGAGCCGAAGAGTCCCGGCCCGCAGGGCAGCCGGTCCGGCGGGCCGGCGGTCACGCCGACCGGCCGCCCCGGAGCGGACCCGACGGGCCGTCCCGGGGTCGATCCGTCCGGCCGCCCGGCGGTCACGCCGACCGGCCGCCCCGGGGTCGACCCGACCGGCCGCCCCGGGGCGGAGCCGACCGCCCGGCGGACCGGGCCGCCCACGGCGTCGCCGTCGGCCGCCGCACGATCGGCCCGGCCCACCCCCGCCCCCGCCCACGTCTCGCCGGCGCAGGGGCCCCACACCGCCGCGCCGAGCGGCGGCGACGCGGGCTGACGGGCGGCCGCGTCCCTGCCGGCACGCCCTGCCGTCGGCCGGTGACCTCGGCGGAGGTGGCTGGTAGCTTGCCCCGATGAGTCTGCGGCGTCGACGCGTGGCGGTGGCCTTCCGCCTGGCGATCGTGATCAGCGTGCTGGCCGGGATCGTGCTCACCGCGCTCGGTTCCGCCACGGTCACCGGCCTGCTGCCGTACTTCACGATCCAGAGCAACCTCGCCGTCGGGCTCTTCGCCGGATACGCCGCCTGGCTGGCCCGGCAGGACCGGCCCGAGCCGCCCTCCGCGCTCAAGGGCGCGGTCACGCTCTACATCACCATCACCGGCGTGGTCTACCACCTGGTGCTGGCCAACCCGGCCAGCCCGTTCGCGATGCCGCCGGCCGACCGCACACTCGGCGAGGCGCTGGGCAACCAGTTCCTGCACACCGTCGTGCCCCTGCTGGCCGTGGCGGACTGGGCGCTGTTCGACCGCCGGGGCCGGCTGCGCCCGCGCTACGCGGCCTGGTGGCTGGCGTTCCCCCTCGGCTACCTCGGCTTCGCGCTGCTCCGCGGGCTGGTGGTGGACCGGTATCCGTACCCGTTCATCGACGCGGGCGAGTTGGGCTACGCCGGGGTGGCCGTCAGCGCGGTCTTCTTCGCCGCCGCGTTCTGGCTGCTGGGCCTGCTCTTCGTCGCCGTCGACCGGGGCCTGGGCCGCCGTGCCGCGGCGCCGGCCGCCCCCTCGACCAGCCCGGACGCCCCCTCGACCAGCCCGGGGGTCGCCCGGCCCGACGCGCCGGCCCTGCCCCGACGGCCACGCTCCCGGCGGTTCACCCGGACGGGGTGACCGGGCGCCGCGGCAAGCCGTTTGGGCTGCCGCTGAACGGGCAGCCGGCAGGCGGACCGGAAGCGGGAGAACGGGAGGCGTCATGCGCGCGCTGCGATTGCCCAACTGGAAGTCGGAACCCGAACTGGTCGAGGTCGACGAGCCGACCCCGGGCCCGGGTCAGGTGGTCGTGAAGATCGGTGGCGCCGGCGCCTGCCACTCCGACCTGCACCTGATGCACGACTTCGAGGCCGGCGCGGTGCCCTGGAACCCGCCGTTCACCCTCGGCCACGAGAACGCCGGCTGGGTGCACGCGCTCGGCGACGGGGTGAGCGGCCTGACGGTGGGCCAGCCGGTGGCCGTGTACGGGCCGTGGGGCTGCGGCACCTGCGCCCGCTGCCGGGTGGGTGTCGACCCGTACTGCGAGAACACCGCCGAGGCGCCGGTGCCCGGCGGGGGCGGCGGCCTCGGCCTGGACGGCGGCATGGCCGAGTACATGCTGGTGCCGCAGGCCCGGCAGGTCCTACCGCTGCCCGACGGGCTCGACCCGGTGCTGGCGGCGCCGCTGACCGACGCGGGGCTCACCCCCTATCACGCGATCCGCCGTTCCTGGGCGAAACTCGGCCCGACCAGCACCGCCGTGGTGATCGGCGTGGGCGGGCTCGGGCACGTCGGCGTGCAGATCCTCAAGGCGACCACCGCGGCCCGGGTGATCGCGGTGGACACCCGCGAGGAGGCGCTGAAGCTCGGCGCGGAGTGCGGCGCCGACCTCACCGTGCTCTCGGGCGAGGACACCGCCCAGGAGATCCGCGGGGCCACCGGCGGCCGGGGCGCCGACGTGGTCCTGGACTTCGTCGGCGCCGATCCGACCCTCGCGCTCGGCGCCGCCGCCGCCCGCACCGTCGGCGACCTCACCATCGTCGGCATCGGCGGCGGCACGCTGCCGGTGGGCTTCTTCTCCGTGCCGTACGAGGTGAGCATCCAGACCACGTACTGGGGCAGCCGGCCGGAACTCGTCGAGGTGCTCGAACTGGGTGCCCGGGGCCTGGTGAAGCCGAAGGCCAGCACCTTCTCGCTGGACGAGGCGGTCGTCGCGTACCGGAAGATGCGCGACGGGACGCTGGAGGGCCGGGCCGTCGTCGTGCCGTGACCACCGCGACCCTAGAATGATCATGTGGTCGCGGCGCTGGAACTCTACCTGGACACCGTCGCCACCCGACGGATCCGGGTGCTCTGGGACGCGCTGGAGTCCGAGGGCGTGCAGAGCATGCGGTCGCTGCTGGAGCAGCGCCACCGGCCGCACGTCTCGCTCGCCGTCGCGCCCCGCTTCGATCCGGAGCGGGTCGCGGCGGCGCTGCGCGGGACGGTGGTGGCCGCGCCGCTGCGGCTGAGCTTCGCACACGCCGGGCAGTTCGTCGGCCGGGTGCTGTGGCTGGGCCCGACCCCCACCGCCGAGTTGCTCGCGCACCACGCCGGGGTGCACGGCCGGCTGGCCGAGGCGGGGATCGAGCTCGTCGAGCACTACCAGCCGGGACGTTGGGTGCCGCACTGCACGCTGTCCATGCGGGTGCCGAACGCCCTGATGGCCGCCGCCGTACGCCGCTGCCTGGAGGTGCTGCCGCTGGAGGCGACCGTGGTCGGCGCGGCCCTCACCGACCACGCCCGGGGCATCTCCCACCCATTGCCGTAGCCGGACCGCACCGCCGTCGTGACTGAGGCGGTGCGGTCCGGCGCTTGTCCGCGTCGCATCCGGGGGTGGATCCTGTAGGGAATCGACAGAAACGAATCTATGGAGGTTCGATGCGTCGTCTCCCGCCCGCCCTGCTCCTGCTCCTGCTCGCCGCGCTGCTGCTCGGCCTGCCGGCGCCCGCCCACGCCGCCCCCGACCACGGCGCCGCCGACCACGACACCGGCCGCGCCGCGGCCGCGCTCGCGCAGGTCCGCACCGCCGGCACCGCCTGGGGGCTCGACCCCACCACCGGCCGGATGACCCTGACCGTCGACGACACCGTCTCCGCCCGGGACGTGGCCGCGCTGCGGGCGACCGCCACCCGGGCCGGGGCGGTGCTCCGCCGCGAGCCGGGTCAGCTGCGCACCCTCATCGCCGGCGGGCAGGCGATCTACGGCGGCGGCGGGCGGTGCTCCCTCGGCGCCAACGTCCGCAGCGGCAGCACCTACTACTTCGTCACCGCCGGCCACTGCACCAACGCCGGCGCGACCTGGTACGCCAACAGCGCGCAGACCACCGTCCTCGGCAGCCGGACGGGCAGCAGCTTCCCCGGCAACGACTACGGGCTGGTCCGCTACACGAGCCTGGTCGCCCACCCCAGCGCCGTCTACACCTACCCCGGCCTGCTCACCATCAACGGCGCCGGCAACGCCTACGTCGGCCAGGCGGTCTGTCGCAGCGGCTCCACGACCGGGGTGCGCTGCGGCACGGTCACCGGGCTCAACGCGACAGTCAACTACGCCCAGGGCAGCGTCACCGGCCTGATCCGGACCAACATCTGCGCCGAGCCGGGTGACAGCGGCGGGCCGCTCTACGCCGCCGGCACCGGCACCATCCTCGGCATCCTCTCCGGTGGCAGCGGAAACTGCACCAGCGGTGGCACCACCTACTACCAACCGATCATGGAGATCCTGGCCGCGTACGGCGTGACCATCCCCTGACCGACCACCCGCGTGCCCGGCCCGACCCCCCACGCGACGGGCCGGGCCGGGCCGGGCACGGCGGGGTCAGCCCTCGCGGTCGGTGGTCGCGATGCCCTCGACGAAGTGACGCGACTGCCGCGCTGATCCGCCGTCGCGCGGACGGGTCAGGCGGCCCCGGGGGTGAGGAGGTAGTCGTCCGCCTCGGGGCTCCACCGCAGGTCGACCACGCCGCTGGTGGCGGCCGCCTTGCAGAACTGGAGGAAGCTGCGGTAGCCCAGCTTCTTCTCGCTGAAGTCGGGCCGCGCCCGGCGCAGCTGGTTCTTCAGGCCGGAGAGGGCCACCGCGCCCTCGTCGCCGGCGAGATCCGCCACCACCGAGCCGAGCAGCCCGAACGCCACCTCCCGGTCGCCGTGCTCGGGCAGGGATACCTCGGGGTCGCCCTTGGCGGGCCCCTCCGCCAGCTCGACCACGTTGTGCTGGGCGAGGTGCCGCATGAGCTCCCCGAAGGTGCGGAACCCGTAGTCGGACTCGCTGAACGTCGGGTCCTTGCGCAGCAGGGTGCGCTTCAACGTCGAGGCCGTCACCTCGCCGCTCGAACTGCCCTGGAGGCCGGCGACGGTCTGGGCCACGAACACGGCGAGCGTGTCCACGTCGCGGGCGGTCTCCTCGACCGTCGGCTGCGGCTCGGGCTCCTGCTCCACCCGCGGCACGTCGGGGCTGGGCAGCCGGGCCGGGCGGCCCCGCCGGACCCGGGCGGGAGGGATGTCGACGCCCTCCAGCCGGTCGTAGTAGAGGAACTCGTCGCACGCCGGCGGCAGCAGCGCCGAGGTCGAGTTCTCCACGCCCACGCCGATGACGCGCTTGTTCAGCTCGCGCAGCTTGTGCACCAGCGGGGTGAAGTCACTGTCGCCGGTGCAGATCACGAAGGTAGAGATGTAACCGCGCTCGAAGGCCAGCTCCACCGCGTCCACGGCCATCTTGATGTCGGCGGCGTTCTTGCGCGAGGCCCCCATCCGCTGGGGAATCTCGATGAGCTCGACGTGCGACCGGGTGAGCATCCGCCGGTCCTCGTCGAAGTACGACCAGTCCGCGTACGCCCGCCGCACCACCACCCGGCCGCGTTCGGCGAGGGCGTCGGCGATGGGCCGGAAGTCGAAGGCCACGCCGCCGAGGTGGTCGCGGGCCCCCAGGGCGAGGTTCTCGTAGTCGAGGAAGAGGGCTATGCGGTCTTCGTGATCCACGCAGGTCAGCCTACCCCCGGCGAGGCGCCGCACCGTTCGGGTCCGCCGCCGCCCGGCGCCGTGTCCACCGTGGTGGGCCGCCCCGCCGAAAAGTTGCGCTGCCGATCTCCCGACGTTCACCCGCGCACCGCTAGCATCGCTGCTCATGAATACGAGGAGCAGTACCCGCTCGGGGCCCAGAAGGCTGGCGACGGCGTTCGTGCTGGCCGTCGTCCTGGTGGCGCCCGTGGCGGTGACGGCCGCGGCGTCGGCCGCCGCCACCCTGACCGTGGCCCAGGCGCTCGCCGCGCAGGACGGCCGGGCGGCCGCCGTGACCGGCTACGTCGTCGGCCAGCCGACCAGCAGCACGACGGTGCTCAGGTCCGGCTTCACCTCGGACACCGCGATCGCGATCGCCGACACGGCGGCCGAGACCGGCGCGAGCAGGATGCTCTACGTCCAGGTCACCGCCGCCTACCGGAGCACGTTCGGGCTGCTCACCAACCCGGGCCTGCGGGGCCAGCGGATCACCGCCACGGGTGCGCTCACCGCCTACTTCAGCCACGGCGGCCTGAAGAACCCGACGGCGATGACCCTCGGCGGCACCATGCCCTCGCCGAGCCAGTCGCCGACTCCGGTCCCGACGACCAGCCCGGTACCCGGCGGCGACCACGACTCCACCTACTACGCCGATGCGATCGGCAAGTCCGGCACGGCGCTGCGCGGTTCGCTGCACTCGATCATCAAGGTGCAGACGAAGCTCTCCTACGACCAGGTGTGGGAGGCGCTGAAGGACACCGACCAGGACCCGGCCAACGCCAACAACGTCATCCTGCTCAACACCGGGCGGTCCCAGAGCAAGACCAGCAACGGCGGCGGCGTGAACGACTGGAACCGCGAGCACGTCTGGGCCAAGTCGCACGGCGACTTCGGCACCGCGACCGGCCCGGGCACCGACGTCCACCACCTGAGGCCGGAAGACGTCTCGGTCAACTCGACGCGCGGCAACAAGGACTTCGACAACGGCGGCAGCCCCGTCGCCGAGGCGCCGGGCTGCTACACCGACGCCGACTCGTGGGAGCCGCGCAACGCGGTCAAGGGCGACGTGGCACGCATGATCATGTACATGGCGATCCGGTACGAGGGCACCGACGGCTGGCCCAACCTGGAGCTGAACCAGTCGGTCAACAACGGCACCGCGCCGTACCACGGCAAGATGTCGGTGCTGCTCCAGTGGAACCAGGCCGATCCGCCGGACGCGTTCGAGAAGCGCCGCAACCAGCGGATCTACGAGCGCTGGCAGGGCAACCGGAACCCGTTCGTCGACCACCCGGAGTGGGCGACCGCCATCTGGGGCTGACCCGCCGCACCGACGCCGCGGCCGGTCCCTCGCCCGGGGCCGGCCGCGCGTCGCGACGGATCGCGCCGGGGTGGATCAGCCGACCGATCCCGGCGACCGTCAGGGGTCGGCGCGCTGCCCGACGCCGGCGCTGACCGGCGTGGTGCGCCCGATCAGCGCCGGCGGGCGTACGCCAACGGCAGCGGGCTCGGCTGGCCGCTCCACGTGCCGGCCAGGACGGCGCCGTCCGACGCGGTGCCGCCGTCGAGGCGGCGGACGACGGCCAGCTCCACGGAATCGGTGACGACGAGGGTGAGGTCGTCCTCCTCCACCACGCGGTGCACGGCGCCGACGGGCGGGACCTCGGCGCCCCGGGTGCCGCTGCCCGCGATGGCCATCGACAGCTCGCGGTACTCCCGCCGGCCGTCGACCTCGAAGAACTCCTGCGACTGCCCGGCGTCGGCGAGCACGGCCGCGGCGAGCGTCGCCGCGTAGACGGGGTCGGCACACGCGTCGTAGACCCAGCGGCGGCCCAGCACGGAGTGCTCGGTGGTGCCGACGAGCCAGTCGTCGCCGCCGTCGACGGGTGCGCCGCGGTAGGTCAGCGGGACCTGGTGGATCGGCCCGTCGCCGGCCCTGAGGAGCAGCGTCTCGACGCCGACGGCGCCGGCCGGATCGTCGAACCGGTAGGCCGCCACGCGCGCGACGTCGGCGTCGCCCGGCCCCTGGTACCACGGTCGGCCGGGCAGCCACGCCGCCAGGAGTGCGAACTTCGTGGGGTGCATTTCCGCCCGGTGCAGCAGCGCCATACGCCGCATCGTAGGGGCACGGCCGTGCCCCGCGCTGACCCGACCGCCACGCGACGCGCCCGGCGCAAGCGGGGGCGGCGGGTCACGCGGTGGCGTAGCGGCGCAGCCCGTCGACGTCGGACCGGGTCAGCCGGCCCTGCGCGAACAGGAGTTCCAGGTGCGCCGCGGTCTCGGTGACGGCGAGCATCGCGTTGAACACGTCGAGGTCACCCAGTCGGCGCTCCCGCCGGGTCCAGCGCAGCTGCGCGGCGACCTCGTACGCCGAGATCGCGCCCCGGACGACGGCGGTCTCCGTCTCGTCGAGCCGCGCGCCGTGGTGCGCGACGAGTTCGTCGACCCGCGCGTGCACGCTGGGGGTCACCGGCCCGTGCGCCGGGAGCAGCCGCGCGTCCGGTCGCCGTCGGACCAGCGCGAGCGATGCCAGGAAATCGCCGAGCGGATTCGCCGACAGCGCGGCCTCGAAGCCGATCGAGGGCGTGATGGTGGGCAGCACGTGGTCGCCGGCGAACAGCAGGTGCCCGCCGGTGTCGTGGAAGACGACGTGCCCGCGCGTGTGGCCCGGCGTCTCGACGACGTGCAGGGTGCGCTCGCCGTGCCTGATCTGCTCACCGTCGTGGAACCAGTCGTCCGGCAGCTCCCAGTCCTCGGTGCTCAGCCGCGTCCCGGTCAGCCCCGCCAGGGTGTCGGCCAGCTCACCGGCGCCCAGCAGCCGCAGGTGGCCGAGCTGCTCGGCCAGCGGATTCCGGTGCGGCGTCATGGACACCGCCAGGCTCTCGCGTTCACCGGCGCCGAGACTCACCCGCATGCCGTACTCGCGGCGCAGGTGCACGGCCTGGGTGTAGTGGTCCCGGTGGACGTGCGTCACGAGGAACCGGCGCACGTCCCCCAGCGAGCAGTCCAGCTCCTTGAGCGCCGCGTCAAGCGCGGAGCGCGCCTCGGCGACCGCCCACCCGGAGTCGACGAGCACGAGGCCGTCGTCGTCGCGCAGGACGTACACGTTCACGGCGCGCAGGCCGTCGTTCGGCAGCGGCAGCGGCACGCGGTGGACGCCGGGGGCGACCTCGAACGTTCCGGGCGTGGTCCAGTCGTCGTGGTTGCCGGTGTCCGGGGTCATGGCCCGACCATAGTTCCGGCGCGGGCCCGCTCCCCCGGCGGCCCGCCTCGTCCTGGACGCGATCATCGCCGCGACCAGGGACGCGCCGCAGCCCGACGGGGTGGCCGGGTCGGGCCACGGCCAGCCGTCGCGTACCCCGCCTTGCCGGCCGGACGGGCGTGTGGTTGGTTTCGGGGCAGGCCAGATCAGCGACACACCGAGGAGACGCGCGTGGACGACCCGGTTCTCGTCGAGCGGGACGGTCCCGTGGAAACGTGGACGATCAACCTGCCGGAGGCCCGCAACCCCATCTCCGGCGACGACGTGATCGACGCGTTGGTCGCCCGGGTCGACGCGGTCAACGCCGACCGGGCGGTGCGGGCGGTCATCCTCACCGGTGCCGGCAGCGCCTTCTCCGCCGGCGGCAACGTCAAGGACATGGCGGACCGGGTCGGCCTCTTCGGCGGCGCCCCGCACGAGCTGCGCGACGGCTACCGCCGCGGCATCCAGCGGATCCCCCGGGCGATGTACGCGTGCGACGTGCCGCTGATCGCGGCGGTGAACGGAGCGGCGGTCGGCGCCGGCTGCGACCTGGCGCTCATGTGCGACCTGCGGATCGCCTCGGAGCGGGCGTTCTTCGCGGAGAGTTTCGTCAAGCTCGGCATCATCCCCGGCGACGGCGGCGCCTGGCTGCTGCCGCGTGCCGTCGGCGCCGCCCGGGCCGCCGAGATGACGCTGACCGGGGACCGGGTCGACGCCGCGACCGCCCTGGAGTGGGGGCTGGTCTCCCGGGTCGTGCGGCACGAGGAGCTGCTCACCGAGGCGCGCCGGCTGGCCGACCGGGTGGCGGCGAACCCTCCGCACGCCGTACGGATGGCCAAGAAGCTGCTGCGCGAGGCCCAGCACCAGAGCCTCGACAGCGTCCTGGAGCTCTCCGCCGCGATGCAGGCGCTGGCGCACCAGACCCGCGACCACGACGAGGCGGTCCGGGCCTTCCTCGACCGGCGGGAACCGCACTTCACCGGGGAGTGAGCGGATCGACGGCCGGCGGGTGACGACCTCGTCGCCGGGGCCGGCCGCCCTCCGGACGCCGGCCGCGTCGCGTCGGGCGGCCCGCCGCCGGGGCCCGGGAGGCGCATCGCTCCCGGGCCGGTCGGTGGGCCCCGCCGTCGGTCAGCGCTGCACGCGCGCGCCGGCGCCCCGCACGAGCGCCTCGACCTCCCGCAGGCTGGCCATCGAGGTGTCGCCGGGCGTGGTCATCGCCAGCGCGCCGTGCGCCGCGCCGTACTCGACGGCCGTGGCCAGGTCGCCCTTCTCCAGCAGCCCGTAGATCAGGCCGGAGGCGAAGCTGTCGCCGCCGCCGACCCGGTCCATGATCTCCAGGCCGGGCCGGTGGGTCGCCTCGACGAACTTCCCGTCGGCCCAGGCGATCGCGCCCCAGTCGTTGACGGTCGCGGTTCGCACGGTACGCAGGGTGGTGGCGACGACCTTGAAGTTGTCGTACTCCCGGGTGGCCGCCTCGATCATCCGCTGGAAGTTGGCCACCTCCAGCTCGGACAGGGAGGCGTCGGTGTCGGGCACCTCGAAGCCCAGCGAGGCGGTGAAGTCCTCCTCGTTGCCGATCATCACGTCGACGTAGCGAGCCAACCGGCGGTTCACCTCCCGGGCGCGGGCCTGCCCGCCGACCGCCTTCCACAGGCTGGGCCGGTAGTTGAGGTCGTACGACACGACGGTGCCGTGCCGGGCGGCGGCGGCCATCGCCGCCTCCATCGTCTCCGGGGTGGTCTCCGACAGGGCGGCGTAGATGCCGCCGGTGTGCAGCCACCGCACCCCCAGGGTGCCGAACAGGTGGTCCCAGTCCACCTGGTCGGGCCGGAGCTGGCTGGCGGCGCTGTGGCCGCGGTCGGAGGTGCCGACGGCGCCCCGGACGCCGAAGCCGCGCTCGGTGAAGTTGAGCCCGTTGCGCACGGCGCGGCCGACCCCGTCGTAGGGCAGCCAGGTCACCAGCGACGTGTCCACCCCGCCCTGGAGCACGAGGTCCTCCAGCAGCCGGCCCACCTCGTTGTCGGCGAACGCGGTGACCACGGCTGTCCGCAGGCCGAAGCAGCGGCGCAGGCCACGCGCCACGTTGTACTCGCCGCCGCCCTCCCAGGCCCGGAAGGTGCGGGCGGTGCGGACCCGGCCTTCGCCCGGGTCGAGCCGCAGCATGATCTCGCCGAGGGAGACCAGGTCGTACCGGCACTCGCCGGCCGGTCGGATGGACAGCACGGCTCAGCCCTCCACGGCGGGTCGGGCGGCCTCGACGGCCGCGGCGGTGCGGGCGGTGACCTCGTCCCAACGCCCGGCGGCGATCAGGTCGGGGGCGACCATCCAGGTGCCGCCGACCGCCAGCACGGCCGGCAGGGCGAGATAGTCCGCGAGGTTGGCGGTGTTGACCCCGCCGGTCGGGATGAACCGCACCGAGCGGTACGGCGCGGCGAGCGCCTTGATCATCCCGACGCCGCCGAGCTGCTCTGCGGGGAAGAACTTGACCGTGTCGAGCCCGGCGTCGAGGGCCATCTGGATCTCGGTGCCGGTGGCGACGCCGGGGAAGACGGGCACGCCCAGCTCCTGGCAGCGTCGGACGACCGCCGGGGAGAAGCCGGGGGTGACGACGAACCGGGCGCCCGCCTCGACGGCCCGGTCGACCTGGGCCGGGGTCAGCACGGTGCCGGCGCCGACGAGCAGGTCGGGTCGCTCGGACATGACGCGGATCGCCTCGGCCGCGGCGTCGGTGCGGAAGGTCACCTCGGCGCAGCGCAGGCCGCCCCGCACCAGCGCGTCGGCCAACGGGGCGCCGTCGCGGGCGTCGTCGAGCACGACCACCGGCAGGATCCGGGCCGCGCCGACAGCCGCGACGACGGCAGGTCTCTGTTCATCATTCTGTACGCCAGTCACATATGTGACCCTAGCCGTGCCGCCCGGCCTGTCAACCCCGCTAGAGTGGCGCCCATGACGCTGCCCGGCGGGTTCCAGCCCGTGAAGTCGTCCACCCGGACGCTCGAGGTGCTCGAGGCGCTCGCCGCCTCGCCGCAGCGGCGCTCGCTGGTCGACCTGGCCCGCGCGCTGGACATCCCGAAGAGCAGCCTGCACGGCATCCTGCGCACCATGGCCCAGCGCGGCTGGGTCGAGAGCGACCCGACCGGCACCCGGTTCGGGCTCGGGGTGCGCGCGCTCCAGGTCGGCGCCGCGTACCTCACCAGCGACGACACCGTGGGCCTGCTCGGCGGGGTGCTCGACGACCTGTCCCGGCAGTTCGGCGAGACCGTCCACCTGGGACGCCTGGACGGCGCGCACATCGTCTACCTCGCCAAGCGCGAGTCGGTGCACCCGCTGCGGCTCTACAGCGCGATCGGCCGGCAACTGCCGGCCCACGCCACCGCCCTGGGCAAGGCGCTGCTCGCCGAGCGTCCGCACGACGCGCTCGACGGACTGCTGACCTGGCCGCTGCCCGCGCTCACCCCGCACACCGTCACCGACCCCGACGCGCTGCGCGCCGAGCTCGCCGCCGTCCGGGAGCGCGGCTACGCGGTGGACCGCGAGGAGAACACCGAGGGCATCGTCTGCTTCGCGACAGCCGTCCCCCTGGCTGCGCCGGCCACCGACGCGATCAGCCTGTCGGTGCCGGTGGCCCGGCTGGACGCCGCCGGCGAGGACCGGATCGTGGCCGCCCTCCGCCGGGCCGTCGACCAGGTCCGGGCGGCGCGCGGCCTGCTCTCCACCGCCTGACCGACGCCGCCCCGGCGCTCCCGCGCCCGCCGACGGGGCCCGGGCGCGCACCGCAGGCGCGGCCGGGCCCACAGACCCACCGGCGACGCGGGTGGCCCCGGCGCACCGGTCGTCGCCGAGGGCGACGCGCGGGCCACAACTGGCAACCTTCTTGACAGATGTGTCGAGATATCGACAGACTTCTTTAAGAGAGCGCTCTCTTGTTCCGTCTGCCACCCTCGCCGCACCGGGAGAATCCTCTTGTCTCGAAGACTGCGCATGCTCGTCCCCGCCGCCGCCGGCCTCCTGCTCCTCGGCCTGACCCCGGCGGCCGGCCACGCGAGCGACACTCCCCCCGCCGCCCCGGCCCCCGCTGCGGCGGCCACGGCCGACCTCAGCCCCGCCCTGGTCGACGCGATGCGCCGCGACCTCGGCCTCACCCCCGCCCAGGTCGACGAACGCCTACGCACCGAGGCGGCGGCGCCGGTGGTCGAGCGGCGCCTGCGGGCGAAGCTCGGCCCCGCGTTCGCCGGCGCGTGGATCCCGCCCGGCGGGCAGCGCCTCACCGTCGCCGTCACGGATGCGGCGCTCGCCACGGCCGTCCGCGCCGAGGGCGCCGACGTCACGGTCGTCGCCCGCAGTGAGCGCACCCTCGACGCGGTCAAGCGCGCCCTCGACCGGCGCACCGCCGCCGCCGACCCCCGCGACGTCCACGGCTGGCACGTCGACGTCGCCCGCAACAGCGTGGTCGTGACGGTCCGGCCGGGTGCCGCCGACGAGGCGATCGCGTACGCCAAGGCCAGCGGCGTGCCCACGGACGCGATCCGGGTGGTCACGGCCACCGACGCGCCCCGGCCGCTCTACGACATCCGCGGCGGCGACCAGTACGTGATCAACGGCAACACCCTCTGCTCGGTCGGCTTCGCCGTCGTCGGCGGCTTCGTCACCGCGGGCCACTGCGGCGGCGTCGGCAGCCCGACTCTCGGCTTCAACAACGTCTCCCAGGGCACCTTCGCGGGGTCGTCGTTCCCCGGCAACGACTACGGATGGGTACGCACCAACGGCTCCTGGACGCCGCAGCCCTGGGTGAACAACTACTCCGGGGGCAACGTGACGGTCGCCGGCTCGCAGGACGCGGCGATCGGCAGTTCGGTCTGCCGCTCCGGGCGTACGACCGGCTGGCGCTGCGGGACCATCCTGGGCCGCAACGAGACCGTCAACTACCCGCAGGGTGCGGTGTCGGGCCTGACCCGCAGCAACGCCTGCGCCGAGGGCGGCGACTCCGGCGGGGCCTGGATCTCCGGCAACCAGGCCCAGGGCGTCACGTCCGGCGGTTCCGGCAACTGCTCCACGGGCGGCACGACCTGGTTCCAGCCGGTCAACGAGATCCTCGGCGTCTACGGGCTGTCCCTGGTGACCACCGGTGGCGGCGACGGGAGCCGGCTGATCAGCAACTGGAACAACCGCTGCATCGACGTGCCGAACTCCAACTTCTCCGACGGCGTCCCCCTGCAGACCTGGACCTGCAACGGCACCGCCGCGCAGTCGTGGACCTTCACCGGCGGCACGCTGCGTACCCAGAACAACAAGTGCATGGACGTGGCCTGGGGGTCCACCGCCAACGGCGCGACCATCCAGATCGCCAACTGCAGCGGCAACCCGGCCCAGCAGTTCGTCCTCTCGGCGGCCGGCGACCTGGTCAACCCGCAGGCGAACAAGTGCGTCGACATCAAGGAGTGGATCAACTCGGACGGCGCCCGCCTGCACCTGTGGGACTGCGTCGGCGGCGCCAACCAGAAGTGGCGTCGCGGCTGAGCCCATCCGTCCGCCGTCGCCCGCACCGAACGGCCGATCGACGCCGCGAGACACGCCGCGGCGGCGCAGATGCCAAGGAGGTCCTACATGTTCAGATTCCGTACCCGTCGCCGGCCGTGGGCGCTCACCCTCGCCGCGACCGCGATCATCGGCGCCACCACGGCCCTCGCGGTGCCGGTCCACCCCGAACCGGCGCAGGCCGGCATCGGGGGGATCACCTGGCAGGACGAGTTCAACGCGGCCGCCGGCACCCCCGTCGACCAGAGCAAGTGGCGCTTCGACATCGGCGGCGGCGGCTGGGGCAACAACGAGCGGCAGTACTACACCAACAGCACGAGCAACGCCGCGCACGACGGCCAGGGCAACCTGGTGATCACCGCCCGCCGGGAGAACCCCGCCAACTACCAGTGCCACTACGGCCGGTGCGAGTACACCTCGGCCCGGCTGCTCACGGCGGCGACGTTCACCCAGGCGTACGGCCGCTTCGAGGCCCGCATCAAGATCCCGCGCGGTCAGGGCATCTGGCCGGCGTTCTGGATGCTCGGCAACGACATGGGCAGCGTGGGCTGGCCCAACGCGGGCGAGATCGACATCATGGAGAACATCGGCCGGGAGCCGAACACCGTCTACGGCACCATCCACGGCCCGGGCTACTCGGGTGGCGGCGGCATCACCGGCAGCCGCACCATCGGCCAGCCGCTCGCCGACGGCTTCCACACCTACCGGGTGGACTGGGAACCGAACTCCATCATCTGGTACCTGGACGGCGTCGAGTTCCACCGGGTCGACCCGGGTCGGCTGGGCGGCAACCGCTGGGTGTTCGACCACCCCTTCTTCATGATCCTCAACGTGGCGGTCGGCGGGAACTGGCCGGGCTATCCCGACGGCTCCACGCAGTTCCCGCAGCAGATGCTCGTGGACTACGTGCGGGTCTCGGGCTACACCTCGGGCGGCAACCCGCCGCCGGGCACCACCGCGATCCGGGGCGCGCTCAGCGGACGCTGCATCGACATTCCCAGCGCCAACCCGGTCGACGGGGCCAAGCTGCAGATCTGGGACTGCAACGGCACCGCCGCGCAGGCCTGGACGTTCGCCTCCGACGGCACCGTCCGGGCGATGGGCAAGTGCATGGACCCGGCCTGGGCCGGCACGGCGAACGGCACCGAGGTCAACCTCGTCACCTGCAACGGCAACCCGGCGCAACGCTTCACGCTCAACGCCGCCGGTGACCTGGTCAACCTCAGCGCGAACCGCTGCGTCGACGTACGGGACCGCAACACCAGCAACGGGGGCAAGCTCCAGTTGTGGGACTGCACGGGCGACGCCAACCAGAAGTGGTCCCGCGTCTGATCCCTCGGGCAGCACGCGGATGCCGGCAGGGTCGGCCGGGGCACACCGCCTCGACCGGCCCTGCCGGCTCGCGCCCCTTCAGCGTTCGTCCTGCCGGTCCCGACCGCCGGCACGAGCGTGACAACCCGCTGCCCGGGTGCCTCACGGTGCTGGCGGCGCGGGCCGAGCTCATGGCGTTGCCGGTCGAGCGGCGCGTGGAGATCACCGACCCGGCGGTGCTGGGCGCGGCCGGCATGACCTGGGAGGCCCTCGCGGGCTGGCGGCAGACCGCGATGGACGCCGCGGCCTGGGAGGCGATCATCCCGACCATGGGCTACCTGGCCCTGCTGCGCAACCTGCGCAACTTCGACCGGGCCGAGGTCAGTGACGCCGTCGCCGAGGCGGTGGCGGCCAGGCTGGCCGATCCGGGCGAGGTCGCGCGGTTGCGGGTGCTGCCGATGCGGTACCTGTCGGCGTACAACGCGGCACCGAGCCTGCGGTGGGCGTACCCCTTGGAGCGGGCGTTGCAGCAGGCGCTGGCGCACGTGCCCGCCCTGGACGGGCAGACCCTGATCCTGGTCGACACGTCGGGGTCGATGAACAGCGCGTTCAGCAGGGACGGCACGCTGCGCTGCTGGGACGCGGCCACGGTGTTCGGCCTCGCGCTGGCGTCCCGCGCGCGGGACGCCACCGTGGTGTCGTTCTCCAACGCCAGCACGGTGTTCCCGGCCGTCGCCGGCGGGTCGGTGCTGGCGGCGGTGCGCCGGTTCAAGGAGGGCGGCTACTTCCACGGCGCCGGGACCCAGACCGAGAAGGCGGTGCGCGACCGATACGACCGGCACGACCGGGTGGTCATCCTCACCGACGAGCAGGCGCACTGGCACGGCGCGGTGGACGTCACGGCTGCCGTGCCCGCGCGGGTACCGGTATACACCTGGAACCTCGCCGGGTACCGGGTCGGGCACGCGCCGGCGGCCGGCAACCGGCACACGTTCGGCGGCCTCTCTGACGCCGCGTTCGCGATGATTCCGCTCATCGAGGCGGGGTCACGCGACCAGTGGCCCTTCTGACCCGCGTCGCGGCGTCGGCCCCGTCGCCCGGGGCCGGCGCCGGGGCACGGCCGGTGGACGACGCCCATTGACGGTCGTCTGCGCACGTTGCAAGATGCGGGCGCACCCGTCGTGGTGTGAAGCTCCGGTGATCCCTGGCGTACCGCGATCAGGAGGCCCAGCACTGTGAATACCGGTCTGTCGCTCGTGCTCTTCCCCATCGCGCTGGGCATCGTCATGCTCGGCCTCGGCCTCACCCTGACCACGGCCGACTTCCGCCGCGTCGTCGCCTATCCCCGGGCCGTGATCATCTCCCTGGTCTGCCAGATGCTGGTCCTGCCGGCCGTCTGCCTGGGCCTGGTGCTCGCCGCCGACCTGCGCCCGGAGTTGGCCGTCGGAATGATGTTGCTCGCCGCCTCCCCCGGCGGCAGCACCGCCAGCCTCTTCAGCCACCTGTTCCAGGGCAACGTCGCGCTGAACGTCACCCTGACCGCCATCAACTCGGTGCTCGCCCTGTTCACTCTGCCGGTGATCGTCAACCTCTCCGTCGCCGCGTTCATGGGCGCGGACAGCTCGCTCGGCCTCCAGTTCGACAAGGTGCTCCAGGTGTTCGCCCTGGTGCTCATCCCGATCGCGATCGGCATGGTCGTCCGGCAGCGGCGTCCCGCGTTCGCCGCGCGCATGCAGCGACCGGTGAAGATCCTCTCCATCGTGGTCCTCATGGTCGTGATCGTCGGCGCGGTGCTCGGCGTCAAGGACGAACTCGCCGCCACTATCGGCGCGGTCGGCCTCATCGCCCTGCTGTTCAACCTGCTCAGCCTGGCCATCGGGTACGCGGCGCCGCGCCTGCTGCGCGTCGGGCACCGGGATTCCGTCGCGTCGTCGTTCGAGATCGGCGTCCACAACGCCACCCTGGCCATCACGATCGCGCTCAGCCCGGCCCTGCTCAACAACACCGACATCGGTATGCCACCGGCGATCTACGGCATCCTGATGTTCTTCACCGCCACCGCCTTCGGCTTCGTCGCCGCCCGCCGATCCCGGGCCGCGGACGATCCGAACCGCCTGCCCGCCCCGACGGCGTGAGCGGGCATTGAGGCACACCGCGCGAGCGGCGGCGCGTCGTACCGCCGCTCGCGCGCGGCACCGAGTTTCCCCTGGTGTCCGGTCATGACGCCTGAGGGTCCCGACTTCACGGCCGGGCTGCCCCGCAAGCGCATGGGCGCCGGTCTGCTCATGACCGACTCCGCCGGCCGGGTCCTTCTCGTCGAGCCGGCGTACAAGACGTCGTGGGAGATTCCCGGCGGGTGCGTCGAGGCGGACGAGTCTCCACACCGGACGGCGGCACGCGAGTGCCGTGAGGAGCTCGGGCTCACCATCGAGCCGGGGCGGCTGCTCGTCGTGGACTGGGTCTCCCCGCGGCACCCCAGGACCGAGGGGGTCATGTTCGTCTACGACGGCGGCCGGCTGACCCCGTCGCAGGCCGCCCGGATCGTGTTGCCGCCCGCCGAACTGCGGAGTTGGTCGTGGTGTGACCGGCGGGAGGCCGACGGGCGGCTGGTTCCGGTGCTGGCCCGACGGGTCGCGGAGGCACTCGCGGCGCACGACGACGGCGTCACCCGCTACCTGGAGGACGGCTTCCGGGTGAGCTGACCCGTCCCGGATCCGCGCCATCCTCCCTGCCGTGGGGTCTGGACCCGCGCGTCGCCGACAGTGACCAGTGGTGGCTGTGCAAATACTGTGGGTTGGATAACTCGCTCCCCCCACCTCCACCCGACCGACGACCACGTCACCGCGCAGCGAGGAGACACGCCCGTGACCGGAGCCGCCACCCGCACCGAACGGGACACCACGTCGGAAGAGTCGGCTCCGGCAGGGGCGCAGTCGGTCCTGCCGGAGCTGCGGACGATGTGGTGGGAGACCGGGATGCAGGCGCGGGCGGAAGCCGGCCTGTTCACCGTGTTCGCCGAGCTGCCCCGGCTGGTCTGGACGGCGGTCCGGATCAGCTGGCGGGCCGACCGGCTCCGGACCTCGGTGGTGGCCGCCACGACGCTCGGCGGCGGGGTGATGGCCGCCTTCGGGCTGCTGGCCACCCAGCGGGTCCTCGTCGAGCTGTTCGCCGGGGGCCCGACCGCGGACAAGGTGATCGCCGCGCTGCCCGCGCTCGCCGTGCTGGCGGGGGCTACCGCGTTGCGCGCCGGCATGGGGATCGCCACCGGGTACGCGCAGAACGGGCTCACCCCGCGGGTGAGCCGGGAGGTGGAACGCGGCCTGTTCGAGATGACCACGGCGGTACGGCTGGAGGCGTTCGACGCCGACGCGTTCGCCGACGACATGGAGCGGGCCTCCCGGGGCACCGAGTCGACGGTCGCGCTGGTGGAGTCGTCGATGAACCTGCTCGCCGGGCTGGCCGGCCTGCTCGCCGTGGCGGTCGCCGTCGTCGTCATCCACCCGCTGCTGCTGCTGGCGCTGCTGGTCGCGACGCTGCCCAAGGCCTGGGCGTCGCTGCGGGCGGGGCACCTGCGGTACCGGACCTACACGGCCGGCTCGGTGCGGCGACGGCGGCTGTGGCTGCTGCACCGGCTGATGGCCGAGCGGGACTCGGCACCGGAGCTGCGCTCCTACGGGCTGCGTCGCTTCCTGCTGGACCAGTACGACCGGGTGATGGAGGTCGAGACCGACATCGAGCTGGCCCTCGCCCGCCGGGTCACCACGACCACCACGGTCGGGGCGGTGATCGGCGGAATCGCCACCGGCGCGGTCTACCTCCTGCTCGGGCTGCTGCTCGTCGACGGCCAGATCCCGCTCGCGGCGGCGGCGACCTGCGTGGTCGCGGTGCAGGCCGCGCAACGCTCGCTGGCCGTCGCCACCTTCCAGGTCGACCGCGTCTACACCGAGGGTCAGCACTTCAGCGACTACACCGGGTTCATGACCCGCGCCGCCGCCTACCTGCCCGACCCGGCCGTGGGCGGCGCGGCCCCCGGCCCGCTGCGCGAGCTGACCGTGCGGGAGGCCAGCCTGCGCTACCCCGACCGGGACACGCCCGCCGTCGACGGCGTGACGCTGACGATCACGGCGGGGCAGACGGTGGCGTTCGTGGGCGAGAACGGCTCGGGCAAGACCACCCTCGCCGCGATGATCGCCACCCTGCGCGCTCCCACCGACGGCGTCATCTGCTGGAACGGGCGGCCCCTGCCCGACTGGGACCTCGACGGGCTGCGGGCCCGCATCGCCGTGGTCACGCAGGAGTACCACAAGTGGCCCTTCACGGCCGCGACGAACATCGCCGTCGGCGACGTCGAGAGCGAGGCCCGGCAGGACCGGATCGAGGCCGCCGCCGCCCGTGCCGTCGCGCACGACATGATCCAGGATCTCCCCCACGGGTACGAGACGCTGCTCGACCGGACGTTCGCCAAGGGCCAGGACCTCTCCGGCGGCCAGTGGCAGCGCATCACCGCCGCCCGCGGCTTCCTCCGCGACGCCGAACTGCTGATCATGGACGAACCGTCCTCCGCCCTCGACCCGCGCGCCGAGGACGCCCTGTTCCAGGCCATCCGGGACCGGCAGGGTCGGGCGACCACCATCCTCATCACCCACCGGCTGGCCAACGTCCGGCACGCCGACCGGATCTTCGTCCTGCACGACGGCGCGCTGGTCGAGGCCGGCGGTCACGCCGAACTCGTCGCCACCGGCGGCCGGTACGCCGAACTGTTCGCCCTCCAGGCCGCCGGATACCACGACGACCACGCCCCCGCGCCACGGCAGCGCTGACCCGCCGTGGCCGCGGGACGGCACGCCGCACCGGCAGCCCCTGCTCGACGGTGCCGCCGTTCGGAGGCCAACCCGTTGCAGCCCGACGACCCGTGTGCAATCGATCACCCTGCGCGGTCGGCGCCTTCCTACGCTCCTGACACGGTCGTCCCGACGGAAGAGGAGACTCCATGAAGCGATGGCTCGCGGGGGCGTTGAGCGTCCTGGTGGCCACGGCCGGCGCCGTCACCGGGGTGGGCGCCACCGCCGCCTCGGCCGGCACCGGCTTGTTCTACCAGGTGGTCGACGCCGACAACGACCCGTACGCCGGCCTCTACCTGCGCAACTCGACGTCGATGGGCGACGTCGACCGGGTGTTGAGCCGGTACGTGCCGTACGGCGCGACGATCGAGCTGGTCTGCGGCACGTGGGGCGAGTCGGTGGGCCCGTACGCCAACCGGCGCTGGCACCGGGTCCACGTGCCGGACGGGTACGCCGGGGGTCAGACCGGCTGGGTGGCGGACCGCTACCTGAACACCCCCAACCGGGCCAACGAGCCGACACCCCACGAACCCGAGTGCGGGGCGCCGCCACCGCCGCCGCCCGCCCCGGTGGGCCTGTACGCCCATCCCAGGAACGATCCGGGCAACGCCACCTACCACTTCCGGTACACCTCGGCCGCGACCCGGTACGCCTACCTCGGCGACTGGTCGACCGGGAGCTGCGACTCGGCCGGCGCCTACAGCCGGATCAGGTCGCTCACCGGGAACAAGCCGATCGGCTGGATGGCCTCGTGGAGCGCGGCCCGGTACGCGCCGCTGTACTACCTGCACAAGGCCACGCTGGAGGAGAGGCGGCAGCTGGACTACGTTCTCCTGATCGACCCGGGTAACTACGGCGACATGGCCACCTGCGGCAACGGCTCCGGCGACGGCACCGCGGGCACCCCGTTCGACGCGGGCCGGGTGCTGGCGAGGTGGCTGAACGACAACCCCGACGCGCGGCTCGTGGTGGTCGACGGTGACTACACGCGCGCCGACGGCAGCGGCGGCATCCAGAACGTGCTGTTCAACGACGTCCGCAACCACGCCGGATCGGCGCGCGGACGGGTTGGCGTGTGCGAGTACGGCCTCGCCCACGATCCCGACTCGTTCCGCTCCGCGGAGTGGTACATCGAGCGGCCGATCACGAACACCTGCCCGCGCCTGGAGAACGACAACCATCCGCTCTACGGCATGTGGCACCCGTAGGCCGGACGCGACGACGCGGAGCCGGCGGACGTCCCCCCTTCGGGTCTCTCGCCGGCTCCCTCCCCGCTCATACAATCGAGTCGGCCCGGACAGGGCCACGGATGCGATCGGCGTTCACATGTCGCTGACAGCTCGACGTACGGACCGCGCCCCCTTCGACGAACGCGTGGCGTGGGTGCTGCGGGTCAACCGCACCCTCGGCGCCGACGGCCGATGGACCAGGGCCAAACGCTTCGCGGCGGCCTTTCACGGCGGCTCGTGGGGAAGGCTGCTGAGCGAGAGCAGCGTGTCGAGGTGGGAGACCGGCGGCAGCCGCCCGAGCCGGGCCGCGATCAGCCGGTACGAGGAGATCCTCGAACTCGACCCGGGCGAGATCACCGCGACGGTCGACACGATCCGGCGGTACGTCGGCACCCCCGGCGCCCCGGCCGGGGCGGGCACCACCAGCGATCAGGACGCCGCCGCCACGGCCGAACTCGACACGCTGCTCGACCGCGTCCTGTCCGGAGGGATCATGACGGGCGCCCGGTGGGACCGGCTCTCCACGCTGGTCACCGCCGCCCCGCACCTCGTCATCGCCCCGAGGTCGGCCCGGCAGGGCATCACGGAGCGCCTCGTCAGCGAGATGATCATCGCGCACGGTCGGCCGTGGCGGCAGCGCTTCGAGGCCCTCAACCGGCTGTTCGGCCACGAGACGCTGGGACGGGAGGCGGTCGCCGCCTGTGCGGCGTTGGCCGCCGACCGGGAGAACCAGATCTTCATCGAGACCGTCGGCGCCCTCGACGGCAGTCGTCACCCGGACGCCAGCGCTCACGTGATCGCGCAGCTGCACGACCCGACGAACGACCGTGCCCTGCGGGGCGCGCTCCTCGCCTGCCTACGCAAGGTGCGTTTCGGGCACTTCACTCCCGGTCAGCGCCGGGTGCTCGTGCCACGGATCGGGGACCTGATGCGGGATCCGCTCTTCCACGCCGACGCCGTTCCGGTCGCGGCCGTGCTGAATCCCCGCGCGGGTGTTCCATTCGCCGGCCTCGACGGCGTGGCCGCGCTCGATCCGACCGTCGGTCCGGAGACCGCCCCGGCACTGGCCCACCCGGTCCCGCACGGGGCGGCCGCCGTCATCCGCCGGGTCTTCGACGCCACGGTCGCGGGACTGCCGCGCGAGGCGCAGTCAGACGCCCGCGACGCGACGCTGCTCACGCTGATCGGTGAGATCCTGCTCCATCCCGCCAGCGACCGGCGCCTCTACGCGGCGATGCTCGTCGCCTCCACCCCGTACGGCACACCGCTGGCCGCCGCCCTCGCGGCCGAGCTCAGGCCCACCGCCGCCGACCGTGTGGAACTCAACGTCCGGCTGCTCGCGGGTCTGCGGGTGCTCGGCGGCCAGGCCGAACGGCCGACGGTCGAGCGTCTCGTCACCGCCGCCCGGTTGCCCCGCAGCGTCGTCGACGCCGCCGCGTTCGCGATCGGACACCTCCGGGGGACCAGCGACCGGGGGTTCTGGGAGGCCGCGCTGAGGCACCACGCGCACCGGTGGCGGGCCCGGCGCGACCCGCCATCGGCCGCCGCGCTCACCGGCATCGTCTACAGCCTCGGCATCGCCGGCCAACGGCGGATCCTGGCGGACGTACGCGACGACCCCGAGTCGCCCGCCCCGAGCCGGACCGCGGCACGCTGGTGGCTCAACCTGCCCGGCCACGTCTACGACAGTTCACGCCTCTGAGGGCGCGGGGCGGCACCCGCGCCACGAGGACGCCCGCCCCCGACGGGGGCCCGGCCCGTTACCTTTTTGATCGTCCCCAGCCGGGGACCCTCGGTCGCCCGGCCCGGTATGACTGCCTGCCCCTGTCGTTTGGAT